>JALVBM010000546.1 GCA_027010665.1 Chromatiales bacterium | reverse complement strand
GCCCGCGCGGGGTGCGCATCAGGAAGCCCTGCTGGATGAGATAGGGTTCGAGCACGTCCTCGATGGTGCCCCGCTCCTCGCCGATGGCCGCGGCCAGGCTGTCCACGCCCACCGGGCCGCCGTCGAATTTTTCCATGATCGCCAGCAGCAGCTTGCGATCCATCATGTCGAAGCCCTGTTCGTCCACGTCGAGCAGATCCAGGGCGCGGCGGGCGATGTCGGCCGTGACGCGGCCCGTGCCCTTGACCTCGGCGTAGTCCCGCACCCGGCGCAGCAGGCGGTTGGCGATGCGCGGCGTGCCGCGGGAACGGCGGGCGATCTCGTGGGCGCCCTCTTCGTCGATGGCCACGTCCAGGATGCGTGCCGAGCGGGTGACGATGGCGGTGAGATCGGCGGTGCTGTAGAACTCCAGGCGCTGGACGATGCCGAAGCGGTCGCGCAGCGGCGAAGTGAGTAGGCCGGCGCGGGTGGTGGCGCCCACCAGGGTGAAGGGCGGCAGATCCAGCTTGATGGAGCGGGCCGCCGGACCCTCCCCGATCATGATGTCGATCTGGTAGTCCTCCATGGCCGGATAGAGGATCTCTTCCACCACCGGGCTGAGGCGGTGGATTTCGTCCACGAACAGCACGTCGTGGGGCTCGAGGTTGGTCAGCAGGGCGGCCAGATCGCCGGCGCGCTCCAGCACCGGGCCGGAGGTATGGCGCATGTTCACGCCCAGTTCGTTGGCGATGATGTGCGACAGGGTGGTCTTGCCGAGGCCGGGCGGGCCGAAGATCAGCACGTGGTCCAGCGCCTCGCTCCGGGCGCGGGCGGCCTCGATGAAGATTGCCATCTGCTCGCGCACCGCCGGCTGGCCCACGTAGTCGGCGAGCACGGTCGGGCGGATGGCCCGGTCGAGGGCGTCCTCCGCCGCCTGGGCGGTGGTGGCGATCAGTCGGTCGTCTTCGATCATGCGGCTTCTTGTGCCCTCCCCCGGGCCGTTCAGCGGGCCAGCGAGGCTTTCAGCGCCTCGCGGATGATATCTTCACTGCCGAGCCCGTCGCTGTCCACCTTTTCCACCATGCGGCTGGCCTCGGCGGGCCGGTAGCCCAGGGAAACCAGGGCGGTGATGGCCTCCCTGACCGGATCGGAGGCGGCCGCGGCGGCCACCGGAGCGCCTTCGAGGGCGGGCGCGGCGCCGGTCTGCCAGTCGGCCAGGCGATCACGCATCTCCACGATCAGGCGCTCGGCGGTCTTCTTGCCCACCCCCGGCAGGCGGGTCAGGCGCACCGCATCCTCGTCCTGCACCGCGGCGGCGAACTCGTCGGCGCTCATCCCCGAGAGGATGGCCAGCGCCAGCTTGGCGCCCACGCCGTTGACCCGGATCAGGCTGCGGAACAGCCGCCGCTCGCTCTCGCTGGCGAAACCGCACAGGAGCTGGGCGTCCTCGCGCACGATGAGAT
>JALVBM010000545.1 GCA_027010665.1 Chromatiales bacterium | reverse complement strand
CGGTGACCGCCGACAGGGCCGGCAACTGCGCACCGATGGCCTTGACCCACACCGAGCTGAGGGAGAAGCACACCACCGACAGCAACACGCCGGCAATGCCGACCACGGCATGTTCACCCAACTCGCCACCGGTGCCGAAGATCAGCGCCAGTCCCGCGAGCCCCAGACCGATACCGGCCAGGCGCAGGGGCGTCAGCGCCGATTCGCGCAACCAGATGGCCGCGAACAGACCGGTGACGATGGGCGTGAAGCCGAACAGCACCGAGATGAGCCCGGACGGGATGTACTGGGCGGCCCAGTACACGGTCAGCATGCCGCTGTAGATCCCCAGGCCGCTGGCGAGATAGGTCAGTACCGCCTCCCGGCGCCAGGAAAGCTGGCGGGCCAGGACGGTCATCAGCAGCGATCCGAGCAGCGCCCCGAGCGTCATGCGCGCCGAGACGCCGAACAGGAAACCCACGCCTTCGCCACTCCACTTGATGGCCAGGGGCGTGGTGGCCCAGATGAGCAGGACGCCGAGATAGGCAGCGGGCACGGACATGAGCATGCTTCCCTGTTGTGTGTTGGTGAAAATCCGGTACGGCCAAAACGAAAAAGGCCACAGTTCGCGAGGAAGTGTGGCCTGGAGATGAAACGTCCTGAACGGGATGACTAGTGCGGGATCCGTTCCTCCGGCCACGGGCGGGCGCGCCACAGCTTGCGCGGGTGGCCCATGGCAATCGTCACGTTGGAACGGAGGCGGATCATGGCGCGAGTGTCGCGCCAATGGCCGAACCTGTCAAGGCACGCCGTCAGGCCAGATAGGCGTGGGTCCAGTCCACGCCGGTCGCCGTGCGCAGGGCATTGAACAGCGCCTCGGTCGGCAGGGCCTCGCGGGGATGAATGTCGTGGATTTCGATGAAGGTACTGGCCAGGGCCGCCCCGTGCCGGAAGTCGAGTTCGCGGGCCTCGGACGGCTCGCCGCACAGGGGACAGGACATCGCCTGCCGGGGCATCGTCTCCCAGGTGGCCAGGGCTTCGCGCCAGGCGGGCGATCGTTTGCCGCAACGGGGGCAACGGGGATTGAACTGGGTCCGATCGGCGACCAGCCGCGGCCCGTCGTCGAGAATGCGCAGGCTGACGTGACAGAAGGCCGTGCCGCCATCGACCGGCGGCTCCAGGGCGATGGCCGGCGCGCAGCCCATGAAGGTGACGAATTGCAGAAAGTGTTCGCCGATCAGAAATCGCGGCACGGCATCATGGGGCCATGGCTCGCCGATCAGGCCGATGGCCTGTAACGGCGCAATCAGGGTCTCGACATCGGTCGGACGATAGTCGGAATCGACGGGATGCAGGGCGAGTCGGTAAGGCATGGACGGGGCGATGACGAAAACGGCCGCGCAGTATAGCAGGTCGTTCGCTCAGCACTGCTCCCAGGGCAGGCCGTGGTAGCGCCAGCCGCCGATG
>JALVBM010000544.1 GCA_027010665.1 Chromatiales bacterium | reverse complement strand
GGTCTCAAGACCCGCGACTGGCCGGAAGTGGAAGCGGCACTGGCGAACATGGTGGCAGCGGCGCGGCGACTGCGCGAGGAGGGTCTGGGCGCGGTGGCCTGATGGCGCCTCAGGGGGCGGTTGCCAGGTTGCCGTTGCCGCCGGGCCGGCGCCAGTTTCCGGCTTCCAGCCAGGCGGCGATCTCGGTGGCGGGCAGGGGGCGGCAGTAGTGGAAGCCCTGCACGATGTCGCAGCCGAGATCGCGCAGCCGCTGCAGGGTTTCGGTTTCCTCCACGCCTTCGGCCACCACCCGGTAACGCAGGTTGTGGCCCAGATCGATGATGGTGCGCACGATGGCCAGGTTGTTTTCGCTGTCCATCTGCAGGACGAAGGACTTGTCGATCTTCAGTTCGTCGAAGGGCAGTTCGCGCAGGTAGGCCAGCGACGAAAAACCCGTGCCGAAGTCGTCGATGGCCAGATGCACCCCCAGATCGTGCAGCCGATGGAGTAGCTGACGGGCTCGCTGCAGATCGTGCATCAGCGCGTTTTCCGTGATCTCCAGTTGCAGGCGATCAGCGGGAAAGTCGTGTTCGGCCAGCAGACGGGCAATGACCTCGGGCAGGGCGGTGTCCTGCAGGCACTGGGGCGACAGGTTCAGCGAGACGATCAGTCCGGGCGTGGGATTCTCCGCCAGTGCCTTGCGCAGCGACCAGCCGGTGAGCGCATGAATGGTGCCGGTCTGTTCCGCCATGGGAATGAATTCGTCTGGCGAGACGAAGCCCAGTTCGGGATGACGCCAGCGGGACAGGACCTCCAGCGCCACCGGCTTGCCGGTGTGCAGATCGAACATGGGCTGGTAGTGGAGCGTGAGCCGATCGTGATCGATGGCGCTGCGCAACTCGCTCATCAACTGCAACCGGCGCATGCTGTTCGAGTCCTGCCGGGGATCGTAGAAGGCCCAGCCGCCGGCGTTCTTGGCCTGGTACATGGCCACGTCGGCGTGCTGCATCAGGGTCAGCGGATCCTCCCCGTGTTCCGGGAACAGCGCGATGCCGATGCTGGCGCCGGCCTCGATGCGCACGCCGTCGATGTCGAACGGCACCTGCAGGGCCTGGTGGATGCGCATGGCGCAGACTTCGGCGCCCCGGCGGTCGGTTTCCGGCAGGAGGACGGCGAACTCGTCACCCCCGAGACGGGCAATGGAATCGTTCTCGCGGATGGACTGCCCCAGTCGATCGCTCACGGCCTGCAGCAGGCGATCGCCGAAGTGGTGGCCCAGGGTATCGTTGACCTCCTTGAAGCGGTTCAGATCCATCAGGAACAGGGCGAACGGGTGGCCATGGCGATGGGCGGCATGCCGGGCCTGCTCCAGCCGATCCAGCAGCAGGTTGCGGTTGGGCAGGCCGGTGAGATCGTCGTGCAGGGCCTGATGGCGCAATTCCTGGTTCTTTTCCTCCAGCCGCCGCGAGAT
>JALVBM010000543.1 GCA_027010665.1 Chromatiales bacterium | reverse complement strand
CACTGGGTGATCACGGACGCCGAAGGCAAGGTCCAGGAAGTCCGCGGCGAAGGCGTGGTCGGCGAACAACCCTACCTCAAACCCGGCGACGGCTTCCGCTACACCTCCGGCACCATCCTCGAAACCCCCGTCGGCTCCATGCAGGGCAGCTACCAGATGGTCGCCGACGACGGCACCGAATTCGACGCCGAAATCCCGGCGTTCAACCTCGCGGTACCCAACGCGCTGCACTGACGCAAAGACACAAAAACCGCAAAGATTCGAAAATCATGCGTAGGGTGCGTTCGCGCAGCAACGCACCAGCTTGACGGCAGCGGGTAGCCGGGGACGGGTGGCTGGTAACAACGTGGCCGGTTTTCCCCTGCTACCAGCCACCCGCCATCAGCTACCGCCGTCTGGTGCGTTGCTTCGCGAACGCACCCTACGAAACTGTAGGAGCGGTGCCCTCGCCGCGATGAACGAAACCAAGGATCCATAGAATCAGCCCCACGCTCCGTCGAAGCCTAGGCACAAACGCTTTTTCTCGTCCCTCGTTCCTCGCCACTCGTCCCTGATTTGTTGGTGCGTTGCTGCGCGAACGCACCCTGCGAAACCGGAAAAACCGATCACATTTTATCGCCACCCTTCCCCCGCAACCCGCTAGCGCATAAGATGCTCCGAACCGGAGCACCGCCATGAGTCTCAGACACAGTTACACGCTGCTTGCCCCGCTCTACGACCGCATGGTCGCCCGGGCCACCGAATCCATGCGCCGAAAATCCCTGGCACGGCTCGGCGACGTGCAAGGCAGGCACATCCTGCTCGGCGGCGTGGGCAGCGGCCTGGATCTGCCCCTGTTGCCCGAAGGCGCCCACTACACCGGCATCGATCTCACCCCGGCCATGCTGCGCCGGGCCAGAAAACGCATTCCGCTCAATCGCGACGTGCGGCTCATTGAAGGCGACATGATGGCCCTGCCCTTCGCGCGGGAAGTCTTCGACGTCGTGGTTCTGCACCTGATTCTGGCCGTGGTGCCCGAGCCGGCCGATGCCCTGCGCGAAGCGGCCCGCGTCCTTCGGCCCGGCGGGCGCATCCTGATCCTCGACAAGTTCCTGCGTCCCGGCCAGCTCGCCCTGGGGCGGCGCCTGCTCAACCCGCTGATCCGTCACATCGCCACCCGCACCGACGTGGTCTTCGAACATCTGTTGCCGCTGACACCCTCGCTGCGGGTCCTGACCGACGAGCCGGCCATCCCCGGCGGCTGGTTCCGGCACATCGAACTGCACAAGCGCTTGTAGGAATCACCATGCCAACCTATGCCATCGGCGACCTGCAGGGTTGCCATCCGTCACTGCTGGAACTGCTGGAAAAACTGGATTTCGATGCCGAACAGGATCGGCTCTGGCTGGTCGGCGATCTGGTCAGCCGGGGACCGGATTCGCTCGAGACGCTGCGCTTCGTGCGCGACCTCGG
>JALVBM010000542.1 GCA_027010665.1 Chromatiales bacterium | reverse complement strand
GGATGGTCCATGGGGTGGAATATATCGAATAATTCGATTGATTGAAGCAAATATTTGCGCTTTTTAATTCAATTATCCGTGTCCATACTCTCTTCCACACGTCAACCACAACGCATCAAGGAGAAATGTCATGGAACGTTACGTCAATCTTGCCGGTCGGATTCTGCTCGCTTCGATCTTTCTCATTGCCGGTCTCAACAAGATCGGTGGCTACGCCGGAACCCAGGGCTACATGGAGAGCGTTGGGGTGCCCGGCGGTCTGCTGCCGCTGGTGATTCTGCTGGAGGTGGGTGGCGCGTTGGCCCTGATCATCGGCTGGCAGACCCGTATCGCCGCCTGGGCCCTGGCGGGTTTCACCCTGCTGGCGGCCATCCTGTTCCACAACGATTTCGGCAACCAGATGCAGATGATCATGTTTCTCAAGAACCTGTCCATCACCGGGGGATTGCTGATCGTGGCTGCTAACGGAGCCGGGGCCTTCAGTCTCGATGCTCGTCGTCACGCCGGTGGTCACATGGCCGGGCAGGGCGCCTGAATCCACATCCGCTGGGCAGGGACGCCCGTTCTTTTTT
Source organism: Chromatiales bacterium (assembly GCA_027010665.1). Classification (GTDB taxonomy): domain Bacteria; phylum Pseudomonadota; class Gammaproteobacteria; order UBA6429; family Thiohalophilaceae; genus JALSSV01. The sequence continues at coordinate 5,773 of JALVBM010000542.1, read as the reverse complement.
CTTCCTGACAAACGGAGTTACTCATGAGTCTTCTGCAACAGGGTCGCCTCGATGGTGACTGGTACGAGAATGTCACCCAAGACAAGGCCTTTCGCCGTACCGAGTCCACCTTCCGCAACTGGATCACACCCGACGGTTCGCCGGGCCCGACCGGCGAAGGCGGTTTTCCCGCCGCGCCCGGCCGTTACCATCTGTATGTCAGTCTGGCCTGTCCCTGGGCGCATCGCACGCTGATCGTGCGCGCGCTCAAGGGGCTGGAAGACGTCATCAGCGTGGACATCGTCAACCCCCACATGGGCCCGGAGGGCTGGAACTTCGAGACGGTGCCTGGCGCCACGGGCGATCGGGTCAACGGCAAGGCGTTCCTGCACGAGATCTATACCCGGGCGGATCCCGGTTTCTCCGGCATCGTCACCGTGCCGGTGCTTTGGGACAAGCATCGGCGCACCATCGTCAACAACGAATCCTCGGAAATCATCCGCATGTTCAACTCGGCCTTCGAGCCCTGGGCCCGGCGCAAGGTGGACCTGGTTCCGGAATCCCTGCGCGCGGCGATCGACGAACTCAATGCCGTGATCTACGACGACGTGAACAACGGCGTCTACAAGGCCGGTTTCGCCCGCGACCAGGCCGCCTACGAGGCGGCGTACGATGCCCTGTTCGCGCGCCTCGACGAACTGGATGCGCGCCTGGCATCGCGGCGCTTCCTGCTCGGCGACACGCCGACCGAGGCCGACTGGCGCCTGTTTCCGACGCTGGTGCGCTTCGATCCCGTGTATGTCGCCCACTTCAAGTGCAACCGGCAGCGCATCGCCGACTATCCACACCTGTCCGGTTATCTGCGCGATCTCTACCAGTGGCCGGGCATCGCCGACACGGTGAACCTGGCGCACATCAAGACGCACTATTTCACCAGCCATCCGGCGCTCAACCCATCAGGCATTGTGCCAAAGGGCCCCGAACTGGACTGGCTGGCGCCGCACGGACGCGAGGCCCTGTCGTGAGGCCGCCCGATCCCCTGCCGCCCGGACTGCACCCCCTGCGCGCCCGGCTCATGGCCGAGGGCGACGGGGCCGAGGTTCAGCGCCTGTTTCCGATACCGGGGCAGCGCATGAACCTCGATCCCTTCGTGCTCTTCGATCATTTCCATATCGCCGGGGGCAGCGGCTTTCCGACCCATCCCCATCGGGGTTTCGAGGCCATCACCTGGCTGCAGTCGGGCGCCATCCGGCATCGGGACAATCTCGGTAACGATTCGGCAGTGGGTACGGGCGGCGCCCAGCGCTTCACCGCCGGACGCGGCCTCGAGCATTCCGAGATGCCGGAAGGCGAGGCCCGCGGCATCCAGCTCTGGATCAACCTGCCGAAGGCATTGAAGGATCTGCCGCCGGCCTATCAGCCGGTGCCGGCCGAGGAACTGCCGCTCGAGGCATTTCCGGGCGGGCAGCGGCGCATCGTGGTTGGAGAAGGCTCGCCCGTGCAACTGCACACGCCGATCCGCTACGAAATACTGGATCTGCAGCCGGGCGGCGAGATCGTCGTGACGCCGCCCGCCGACTGGCAGGGGCTGGTGTACGTGCTGGCCGGTGGCGTACTGGTCGAGGGCCGGCCGCTGGCGACCCACGAGGCCTTGTTGTATCGCGATCGGGCGTCGCTGGAACTGGCGACCGGCGAACAACCGGCGCAGCTTGCCTGGCTGGCCGGCCAGCCCCACGGCGAGCCGTTGCGCCAGTACGGGCCATTCGTGGATTAAATGGTGGGTTGGGACGGGTGGTTGGTAGCTGGTGATTGACCTGCCAATGTTTACCCACTTGCCAACCCGCCTTCCCTCGGCCCTCGTCCCTGTTTTATCGCGGCGAGGGCGCCGCTCCTACAGTTCCGGATGCATGGCTTTGGGTCGGAGAAGCCGTCACGCTTCCACGTCGATGCCGCGACGCGTGCCGGCGGGATGATCGCTGCGGCGCTGGCCCGGATTGCGGCGCCGGTCCCGGCCCGAGCGGGTGTCGAGGAACATGGGTTGCTGGCGCTGCCGCCGTTCGCCCTGGCGTCGTTCCCCCTTGCGCCGCTCCACCGGTGGCGCGCCTTTTGTTGTCGAGGGGGAGGTGCTGGCCGCATTGCGCCGGGCATCGGTAATGGGTTTGCCCGGCGCGGCTTCGTCAACGGCCCGGGCCTGGGCCGGCTTGCGGTTTTCGATCCGGAGGATCTGGCGGCCCAGATCGTCGGCGGGCGGGGTGATGCGGGTCATGGCGCGGTTCCGTGGTGGCCTTCCGACAAGTGTATGCCAGATTCCGCCGCGGGCAAGGTGATTCAGCGCACGTTTGGCGGATGGAAACTGATGCGATCGGGTGCCACGGCGCCGGCGGAGAGGATGAAGGTCATGGCCTCGTCCATGGTCCAGTCGGTCTCGATGAGCTGATCGAAGGGGACGATCTCCATGTAACCCGAGGTGGGGTTGGGCGTGGTGGGGACGTACACGGCCGCCAGCCGCTCGCCGGTGGTGGCGTCGGTCATCACCTTGGTCACGAAGCCGACCGTGCGCATCTGCGGGTTGGGAAAGGCGATGAGCACCACCCGCTGGATGCTGTCCGGCTTGCTCTGCAGCACGCCAATCAGCTTGCGTACCGAACCGTAGATGGTCTGCACCACGGGGATGCGATGCATGAACTGATCGAACAGGCCCAGCACCCGGCGGCCGATGACCCGGGTGGCTGCCCAGCCGAGCAGATACAGCGCCACCAGGGTGAGCAGGATGGCCAGCAGCGACTGGAACCAGGGTTCGAGCAGCCACTGGGCGAGCGTGGGCGAGGTGGTGCGAATGGCCCGTGACAGGGCCTGAACCCAGGGACGGCCAAAGGCCGAGAGCTGGCCGAAGAAGAAATCGAACACCAGCCAGGTGATCCACAGGGGAATCACGGTCACGGCGCCGGTGAGCAGATAGCGTTGCAGGTTCTTGAGCATGGGGATGTCCGCGCGGGTTCCGTGTCGGGTGGCATCATAGGCCAGGCCATGCGGCCTGAAAAGCGGCACTCGCATACCCCGAAAAGGGGATGCGAAATTCAACGAAATTCTGCAAAGTCTGTTCTAAGTGCCTGTTGTGCTGTTCCCGTTTTCGGGAATGCCCCGCAGCGGGAAAATCCGCTTGTCAATGGCGCCAGCGTTGGGATAGTTTAGGTCCAAATTGTCGGGTTTCCCCCAGCCCGCATATCACCGACCGGATACTCTGGCCGGTGCATCGTGGCCATCCCCGCCACGGTGACGATGTCCCCTGCAATGCGTCGATCCGCAGGCGGTGGTTGAATGCAGTCCGAAGTTTCGCATTTCGAGGTTTTCGTGCGTAAGGATGATTCCGAATTGCCCGACGATCATGCCGAGCCTGAACGGCAGACGTTGACCGACAAGGCCTTCTCGCCGCAGGCGCGCAGCATTCTGTTGATGCTCGACGAGCTCAACCGCACGCCCAACGGGGCGGTGGTGTTTCGCCAGATTCGGCGTATCCTCGGGGATGCGGAGCAGGAACACGCCGGGCGGGAGAAACTGCTCACGCTGTGGCTCGGCGGTTTCCTGCGTGCCTATGCTGCCCATCTCGAGCCGGACACCCCGCTGTACGTCCAGGTCAAGCTGCTGATCAAGCAGTTGCAGCAACCCTTGTCCTTCGCCGATCTCAAATCCATCCAGCGCCAGATCGACCTCTATGTGATGCACCTGCAACGCATGCCGGAACTGCGGGACGAAATCATGCACGAGGCGTTCGCGCCGCTTCTCCAGTACTACGGTCACGGTGGCCAGGCGCTGGCAGAGACCGAAGCCTCGGCCGAGACGGTCATCGACATGCCGGCCGGTTCGGCCCCGCGGGTCAAGGTCTTCGGCAACCCGCCGGCCGGTTTCGGCGATGCCGAGCAGCAGGCCACCGCCACATTCCAGAACTATCTTTCCTCCCGCAGCCGCACCGCCGAGAAGATGCAGCAATTGCTGGCGGAGAAGATCCAGGAAACCATCGACGAGAACCGCCAGTTCGGCTCCATGCTCGAGAGCGTGCAGAACGGCCTGGAGGAAGCCGAGAACATCCAGGACATCGAAACCCTGCGGCGCTGCCTGCTCGAGGACGTGGCCGCCCTGTCGCGCACCCACAACGCGCTGGTGGAGAAGTTGCAGGAAACCAAGCGCTGCCTGCGCATGATCGAGACCGACAGCCGCAAGCTCAACGACGAACTGGCGCGGGTGAAGATGCTGAGCATGACCGACGAGTTGACCGGCCTGCCCAACCGTCGCGCCTTCCTGCGCCGCCTCGAGGACGAAGTCGGCCGCACCCGCCGTTACGGTTTCCGCCTGGCGCTGGTGATGATCGATCTCGATCACTTCAAGAGCATCAACGACCGCTATGGCCATGCCGGTGGCGACAACGTGCTGCGCACCTATGCCGAAGAGATCCTCACCGTCTTCCGCCAGCACGATCTGGTGGCCCGCTACGGTGGCGAGGAATTCGCCGTGCTGCTGCCCAACACCGACGAACACGGTGCCATGGCCGCCCTCAACAAGGTGCGCCGGGCGGTGTCGGAAACCCGCTGGGAAATGGACGGCCACTACATGGAACTGCCCACCTTCTCCGCCGGCCTGACCCTCTTCGTCCAGGGCGACGACGTCCAGAGCCTCATCCAGCGCGCCGACGAAGCCCTCTACTCGGCCAAGAACCTCGGCCGCAACCGCATCGAGATCAAGTACGGCGTGGAACGCAACGTCAGCCCGCTCAAGTTCCGGCCCATGGCGCGGGAGAAGGGCAAGGGGTGAGTATCCCTGGCCGGTGGAAAAGAACACGGAGGGCACGGAGACACGGAGGGCACGGAGAGGGATATCGCGTTCGGGACGCAACCTCGTCCATTAACATTCTTGTAGGTCAAGCTTCAGCTCGACAACGTGTCTGAATCCGCACCCGATGTCGGGCTCAAGCCCGACCTACACAAATAACCTCCGTGTCCTCCGTGTCTCCGTGGCCTCCGTGTTTCTTCCACTGCAATTCGATTTACGACATCAACCCAAATCTGCCCCGCACTTCCAGCACGTTTCGAAGTTTCCCGGATTGGCCTCCTTGCACACCGGGCAGAACACCTGTCCGGTGTCGGCCGGGGTGGTTTCGTAGTCGCGGAGGATTGCCCGGGCGCGGGTCTCGTCGGCGGGGTCGAGCAGCCAGATTTCCGGCCAGGTTTCGATGAAGGGGATCTCGCCGGTGGCGCCGGCGAGGTTTTCGTGGAACAGGCGGGCTTCGATGCCGTGGCGGGCCAGCAGGCCGACGAGCAGCCGGGCCTCGGCAAGGTTGGCGCAGTCGCAGAGCCGGATCACGTCATCGTTTACTGATCGGGCAGCGTGGCGCGCAGTGCATCGCGGTCGAACCACCACTGATCGCCGACCAGCACATCCACCACCTTCGCCAGCCGGGGCAGGAAGATCTGCGGATCACGCAGTTCCAGCCGATCCAGCCAGGCGTCGAGCTGTTCCTGGGTCATCACGTTGCTGTGGCGCTTGGCCACCTGGCCGAGCAGGTTCTGGGTGAGGAAGGTCAGGCTCTCGTGCCTGTCCTCGGGGCTGCGGATGTCGGCGATGTAGTGGGCGGTGATGGCGGCCACCGCGGCGCCGTCGGCGTCGGGCGGGGTCTCGTCGATGATGTGCTGCAGCATGGCTACCGTGGTGTCCGGCTCGATGGGGAAGGTCACGCCCAGCCACACGCCCATGCCCAGGGCGGCCAGCGAGGCCGGCTGTTCGGTCTGGAACAGCACGTTGC
>JALVBM010000541.1 GCA_027010665.1 Chromatiales bacterium | reverse complement strand
GCGGTCGCCGTCGACCATGACTTCGGCGGCGCGGGGGCGGGAGTTGTAGTTGGAGCTCATGGTGAAGCCGTAGGCGCCGGCGGAGCGGACGGCGAGGAGATCGGCCGGTTCGAGGTTGAGGAGGCGATCCTTGCCGAGGAAGTCACCGGTCTCGCACACGGGGCCGACCACGTCGTAGAGGCGGCCTTCGCCGGCGCGGGGGGTGACGGGGATGATTTCCTGCCAGGCGTCGTAGAGGGCCGGGCGCATGAGGTCGTTCATGCCGGCGTCGACGATGGCGAAGTGCTTGTGGGCGGTGTGCTTGAGGTATTCGACCCGGGTGACGAGGATGCCGGCGTTGCCGGCGATGGCGCGGCCCGGTTCGAGGACGATGGCCAACCTGCGCTCGCCCAGCCGTTCGCGCAGGGCGGCGGCATAGTCGGCCGGCGCCGGAGGTTCCTCGCCCTGGTAGCGGATGCCGAGGCCGCCACCGAGATCGAGGTGGCGGATGTGGATGCCTTCTTCGGCCAGGCGATCCACCAGGGCCAGCACGCGGTCGAGGGCGTCGAGGAAGGGCGACAGCTCGGTGAGCTGGGAGCCGATGTGGCAGTCGATGCCTTGCACGTCGAGGTGTTTCATCTCCGCGGCGCGCGCATAGACCCGGAGCGCCTCGGCCATGTCGATGCCGAACTTGTTCTCCTTGAGGCCGGTGGAGATGTAGGGGTGGGTCTTCGCGTCCACGTCGGGATTGACGCGGATGGAGACCGGCGCGGTGACGCCCATGTCGGCCGCCACCCGTTCCAGCCGTTCCAGTTCCGGTTCCGATTCCACGTTGAAGCAGTGGATGCCCGCTTCCAGCGCCCGGCGCATCTCGTCGGCCCGCTTGCCGACGCCGGAGAACACCACCCTGGCCGGATCGCCGCCGGCGGCCAGCACGCGCTCCAGCTCGCCCACGGAGACGATGTCGAAGCCGGCGCCGAGGCGGGCCATAACCTGCAGCACGGCAAGGTTGGAGTTGGCCTTCACCGCGTAGCAGATCAGGTGATCGATGCCGGCCAGGGCATCATCGAATGCCCGGTAGTGGCGCTCCAGGGTGGCGCGGGAATAGATGTAGACGGGCGTGCCGTGGACGGTGGCGATGTCGGCCACCGGCACCTTCTCGGCATGCAGGGTGCCGTTGACGTAGTCGAAGTGATCCATGGTTCAGGGTTCCGGGGAAACGGTGGGCGCGGCGGTGCGTGTCTGCTGATCCGGCAGGTAGAGCGGCCCCTTCTTGCCACAGCCGGCCAGCAGGCTCGCGGTGCCGAGCAGCACGACGACGAGGATCAGCAACCAGTGGGCAGGACAGGGACGCATGACGGACTCCGGGCGTTCGGGGCGGACCGCATGTCCGCCCGGCAGTGCGGCCGATTATAGCGCATGGTTCCGCCGCTGCCGGGCCGGGGATGGGCTAAACTGGCGACACGCTTTCGATCGTCCCCTGCCATGTCGCTGGAACTGCTCACCGT
>JALVBM010000540.1 GCA_027010665.1 Chromatiales bacterium | reverse complement strand
CTGGATCGCGCAACCCTGAACCGGCTGGTGGACCCGCTCATCCAGAAGACCCTCGCGCCCAGCCGCCGCGCCCTGCGCGATGCCGGCGTCAGCCCGGAGGAAATCACCGCCGTGGTCATGGTCGGCGGCTCCACCCGCGTGCCGCGCGTGCGCGAGCGGGTGGGCGAGTTCTTCGGCCAGGAACCGCTGGTGGACATCAATCCCGATACCGTGGTGGCCGTGGGTGCCGCCATCCAGGCCGACATCCTGGTGGGCAACAAGCCCGACGAGGACATGCTGCTGCTGGACGTCATCCCGCTGTCCCTCGGGCTCGAGACCATGGGCGGCCTGGTGGAGAAGATCATTCCCCGCAACACCACCATCCCCGTGGCCCGCGCCCAGGACTTCACCACCTTCAAGGATGGTCAGACCGCCATGACCATCCATGTTGTGCAGGGCGAGCGCGAACTGGTCAGCGACAACCGCTCCCTGGGGCGCTTCACCCTGCGCGGCATCCCGCCCATGGTGGCCGGCGCCGCCCGCATCCGCGTCACCTTCCAGGTGGACGCCGACGGCCTGCTGTCGGTAACCGCCCGCGAGGAGACCACGGGCGTGCAGGCCGGCATCGAGATCAAGCCCTCCTACGGCCTCACCGATGCCGAAATCGAAACCATGCTGCGCGATTCCATCGAGCACGCCGAAGACGACGTGGCCGCCCGCAAGCTGCTGGAGCAGCGGGTGGAAGCCGATCGGGTGCTCGAGGCCCTGGCCGTGGCCCTGGTCCAGGATCGGGAACTGCTCACCGAGGAAGAGCGCCAGCGCATCGACAAGGCCGCCGCCCGGCTGCAGGCCGCCCGCGAGGGCACCGATCACCTGGCCATCAAGCAGGCCCTGGCCGATCTGGACGCAGCCGCCGCCGGTTTTGTCGCCAAGCGCATGGATTCCTCCATCCGCAAGGCGCTGGCCGGCCACAAGGTCGAAGAATTCGCCGACGAACAAGAGTGACCCCATGCCGAAACTGATCTTTTTGCCCCACGAGGAAATCTGCCCCGAAGGCGCCGTCGTCGAGGCGGAACCGGGCACCACCATCTGCGATGCGGCCCTGGCCAACGGCATCGAGATCGAGCACGCCTGCGAGAAGTCCTGCGCCTGCACCACCTGCCACGTCTACGTGCGCGAGGGGCTGGAGTCGCTCAACGAGCCCACCGAGGACGAGGAAGACATGCTCGACAAGGCCTGGGGCCTGGATCCCGACTCGCGCCTGAGCTGCCAGGCCGTCGTGGACGACGAGGATCTGGTCATCGAAATTCCCAAGTACACCATCAACATGGTGTCCGAGAACCACTGAGGAGAGCGTCATGTCCCTGAAATGGACCGACACCCTGGACATCGCCATCGCCCTCGACGAGGCCCACCCCGACGTGGATCCCCGGTACATCCGTTTCACCGATCTGCACCAGTGGGTCCGCGAACTCGAGGAATTCGACGACGATCCCAACCGCTCCAACGAAAAGATCCTCGA
>JALVBM010000539.1 GCA_027010665.1 Chromatiales bacterium | reverse complement strand
CGAGGGACGAGGGGCAGGGTGGCTTTTCGAATCCTGGCTGCCAACGTCTTTCCCGCCACGCTACCCTTCCCCCGCATCCAGCCAGCGCGCCACGCGGGTGGCGAAGTAGGTGAGGATGCCGTCGGCGCCGGCGCGCTTGAAGGCGAGCAGGGATTCGAGGATCACGGCCTTTTCGTCGAGCCAGCCGTTCCGGGCCGCGGCCATGAGCATGGCGTATTCGCCGCTGACCTGGTAGGCGTAAGTGGGCACGCCGAACTGATCCTTCACCCGGCGCACGATGTCGAGATAGGGCAGGCCGGGCTTGACCATGACCATGTCGGCGCCTTCCTCGAGATCCAGGGCCACTTCCCACAGGGCCTCGTCGGAATTGGCGGGATCCATCTGATAGGTGTACTTGTTGCCGGCGCCGAGATTGGCGGCCGAGCCCACCGCGTCGCGGAACGGGCCGTAGAAGCTGGACGCATACTTGGCCGAGTAGGCGAGGATGCGGGTATGGATGTGACCGGCCTCTTCCAGCGCGGCCCGGATGGCGCCGATGCGCCCGTCCATCATGTCGGAGGGGGCCACCACGTCGGCGCCGGCGTCGGCATGGGACAGGGCCTGGCGCACCAGCACCTCCACCGTCTCGTCGTTGAGCACGTAGCCGCTGTCGTCGATCAGGCCGTCCTGGCCGTGGGTGGTGAAGGGATCCAGGGCCACGTCGGTGATCACCCCGAGCTGGGGATATTCGGCCTTCAGGGCACGCACCGCCCGCTGGGCCAGGCCTTCCGGGTTCCAGGCCTCGCGGGCGTCCTCGGTCTTCTTCTCTGGCGGCGTGACCGGGAACAGGGCGATGGCCGGCACGCCCAGCACCACCAGCTCGGCCGCCGCCTCGAGCAGCAGGTCGATGCTCAGCCGCTCGACGCCCGGCATGGAGGCCACCGCCTCGCGCTGGCCCTCGCCCTCGAGCACGAACACCGGCTGGATGAGGTCGTCCACGGACAGGCGCGATTCGCGCATCAGGCGGCGTGAGAAATCGTCGCGGCGCATGCGGCGCTTGCGGATTCCGGGGAAACGGCCCCGGCCGGTTTCGAGACTGGACACGCGGGTACTCCTGAGGGCAGTCGGATCGGACAGGAATGGAGGGACAAAATACCCGTACCGGCCATCCCTTGGCAACGTGTCGCCCGGATTTTTCGATGCCGTGCGCTTGCCTTTGTGAAACGGTAGGTCTTTAATTGACGTAATTCACCCCGGGAGACTTCGATGTTGCCGTCCATCCGCCATGCCCTGTCCATCCTGGCCCTGCTGATCTGGAGCGCGGCGACCGCCGCGCAGGCGGCCGAACCGGCGCCCGACGCCATCCTGAAAGAGGCCATGCGCGAGATGGTGCAACAGCTCAACGCCCGGCGCGACGCCATCGCCCGGAACCCGGCCATCGTCCAGGAGCTGGCCGAGCGGATCCTGTTGCCCCACGTGGATTTCGTGGCCGCCTCGCGCCAGGTGCTCGGCAGGCACTGGCGCCGCGCCAGCCGCGAGCAGAAACTGGCCTTCATGCGCGAGTTCCGGACCCTGCTGTTGCGCTTCTATTCCACCGCCCTGGCCAAGTACCTGCAGGACAACACCCTGGATCCGGCCATGTTCGTCTTTGCCCCCATGCGCGGGGATACCGGCTCCGGCCAGATCACGGTGCACATGGATCTGCACCCGCCCGGCGGCGGCAAACCCGTCCCCGTGAACTATCTGATGCACCATTCGAAAAAGGGCTGGCGCGTGTACGATCTTTCCGTTGACGGCGTGAGCCTGATTGCCACCTATCGCAACAGCTTCGCCAGCCAGATCCGCAACGGGGGACTGGATGCGCTGATCGCCCGCCTGGCCGAAAAGAATGCCCGCCTCGAGGCGGCTACCGCACAGGAATCGGGCGAGCCCGCCTCGGGCGCGCACGCCGGCTGACCCAGTCCGGGATACCGCATGACCGTTCCGCCGACCGGAACCACCGGCCCGAACCCGGCGGCCGTGCGTTTTCTGGCCCTGGCCCTGGCCGGTCTTCTGCTCTACGGCCTGTTTCTCTACCTGCAGGCCATTCCCGCGCGCATCCAGCATGGACTGCGTGCCCAGGAGGCCATCCGGCTGCTCGACGCCCAGCGTGCACCCCTGCTGCGTCTGCAGGGCGCGCGGATCGCCGGTATCACCGATACGGCGTCCCTGCACCAGGCAGTTCGGCGCAACCTGCAGGCCTTTCGCCGGGCGAGCCGCTACAACGCCGAACTGTCGGTCATCGTCGGTGACTTCGCCGCCCGGCTCGAAGCCTGGCTGGACAACCCCGCGAATCCCGACGATCCCGCCGAGACCCTGCGCTTCATCGATTTGCTGGAGGCCCTGGCCCGCGCCGAGGCACCTATCCATGCCGACATTCAGGCCGGAAGCCAGGCCGAGTTCCAGCTGTGGCTCGGTCTGGCCCTGCTGGGGCTGTGGCTGATCCTGCTGTTCTTTCTGTACCAGCGACAGCAGCGCGGGCGCATCGCGCAGGCGGAAAAGCGCCTGCGGGCGATCCTCGATCAGTCCCCCTTCGCCATCCAGATCTTTGCGCCCGACGGCACCCCCCTGCACATGAACCAAACGGCCGAGCGCCTGTGGGGCGTGCGCATGGCCGATCTCGCGCACTACAACCTGTTGCAGGACAGGCAACTCGAGGCGCTGGGGATCACGCCCTGCTTCCGGCGCGCCGTCGCCGGCGAGGCGGTCACCACACCGGTGATCCGGTATGACACGGATCGAACGCCCCAGGTCGAGGGGCCGGGCAGGGTGGTCGAAATCCGCAGCCACATCTACCCGGTCAAGGACGAGGACGGCCGGGTGCGGGAGATCATCATCATGCACGAAGACGTCTCGGCCCTGGAGGAGGCCCAGCGCCGCCTGGTCGAGGCCCAGCGCGTGGCCCGCCTGGGAAGCTGGGAACTGGATCTGCGCACCAATCATCTGTACTGGTCCGACGAGATCTTCCGCATCTTCGAGATCGACCCGCAGCATTTTGCGGCTTCCTACGAGTCCTTTCTGGAAACGGTGCATCCGGAGGATAGGGAAGCGGTCAACCAGGCCTATCTCGACTCGGTCGCCAACCGCACCGAGTACGAGATCCAGCACCGGCTGCTGATGCCCGACGGACGCATCAAGCACGTTCACGAGCGGGGCAGGACCGACTATGCCGCCGACGGCACACCACTGCGCTCCATCGGCACGGTGCTGGACATCACCGACTACAAGCGTCTGGAGGCCGAACTGAGCCGGCACCGGGATCACCTCGAGGAACTGGTGGCCCAGCGCACCGGCGAACTGGAGGCGGTGAACGCCGAACTGGAATCCTTCAGCTATTCGGTTTCCCACGATCTGCGTGCCCCCTTGCGCGCCATCAGCGGGTTCAGCGATGCCCTGCGCGAGGACTGTGGCAAACAACTGGATGCCGCCGGGCGGGAATACCTCGATCGGATCAGCGCCAATGTCCAGCGCATGACCCAGCTCATCGACGATCTGCTGGCCCTGTCGCGCACCAGCCAGGCCCCGTTGCAGGTCGAATCCGTGGATCTGGGCGCCCTGGCCGATGAAGTGGCCGAACACATGCGCCAGCGCTATCCGGGGCATGCGGTTCACTTCGTCAACCGGGTACACGAAACCGTGCAGGGCGATCCCAAGCTGTTGCGCATCCTGCTCGAGAACCTGCTGGACAATGCCTGGAAGTACACCACCCCCGTGGAACAGCCGGAAGTGATCTTCGAGACGGAGACGCACGACGGCGAGACGGTATTCGTCGTGCGCGACAACGGCGTGGGCTTCGACATGGCCTACGCCGACAAGCTGTTCGGCGCCTTCCAGCGCCTGCACGGCCGCGAATTCCCGGGGACCGGCATTGGCCTGGCCACCGTGCAACGCGTCGTGCATCGTCATCGGGGCCGAATCAGCGGCGAGGGCGAACCCGACCGGGGTGCCCGTTTCCGCTTCACCCTCAACACCGTCCGAACGGATCCGGATCGGTTATCCTGAACACCACCTTCATTGCGGGTAGTCCGAATCGCCCATGTTGTCCGTCCGTACCACCACCAACATCGTTCCGCCCGCCCATCGCAACCTGCTCATCCTGCTCTACGTCGCCCTGCCTCTGGGGGCGATGAGCCTGCCGCTGCTGTTCCCGGAACAGTGGCTGTGGATCAACCTGCCCGTTCACGCGGTGGCGGAAGTGGTCGGCGCCATGGTCGCCATCGGCCTCGCTGCCCTGCTGATCCTGTCCTGGCAACACGCCGGCCGACACATCCACGACGCCTGCGTGGCCGCCGCCCTGCTGGGCATGGGCATTCTCGATGCCCTGCACGCCCTGATGCCGGCCGGCAACGGCTTCGTCTGGCTGCATTCGGCCGCCACCGCCATGGGCGGCGTGCTGTTCGCCGGGCAATGGCTGTCCGTTCACTGGACACCCCGGCGCGTCCACCGTTTTCTGCTGGCCGTGATCGGCGTGGCCCTCGGGCTCGGACTGCCGACCCTGTTCCTGCCGGACTGGCCCCTGCCGATGCTCGCGGACGGCCGCTTCACCCCGGCGGCGCGGCTGCTCAACGCGGTGGGCGGCATCGGCTTCCTGCTCGGCGCCCTGTACTTTCTGATCGACTTCCATCGACGCGGCCAGGGCGAGGCGGCCATGTTTGCCATCATTGGCATCCTGTTCGGCGCCGCCGGGCTGACCTTCGAGCTGTCGCAGCTGTGGGACGGGCCGTGGTGGTGGTGGCATCTGCTGCGCCTGCTGGCCTATGCCGCTGCCCTGCTGTATCTGGCCAACACCCTGCGCGATCTGTTCCGCCAGCGCCAGCAGGTGGAACGGGCCTACCGGGCCGTGGTGGAATCGGCCCAGGAAGCCATCGTCGTGATCGATGAATCCGGCCGCATCGAGCGCTTCAATCCCGCTGCCGAGAGCCTGTTCGGCTGGCAGGCGAGTGAAGCCATCGGCCGGAACGTGCGCATCCTGATGCCCGAACCCCATCACAGCCGGCACGACGACTATCTGCGCCGCTATCGGGAAGGCCAGGGCGCCGGCATCATGGGGCATCCCCGGGATCTGTGGGGCGTGCATCGGGACGGCACCCTGATCCCCGTGCGCCTGCTGCTGAGCGAGACCCGTATCGAGGGCCAGCGCAAGTTCATCGGTTTTCTGCAGGATCTGCGCGAATGGCACCAGACCCGCGAGCAGCTCAACGCCGCCGCCCACCAGCTCGAGTTCACCACCCGCGACTTTCAGGCCCTGACCTATTCCCTGTCCCACGACATCCGTACGCCGCTGCGGGCCATCGACGGCTTCAGCGCCCTGCTCGGCGAGGACTACGGCGACCGCCTGGACGAGACCGGCCACGACTATCTGCGCCGCATCCGCGCCGCCTCGCAGCGCATGGGCGAGATGATCGACGATGCCCGGCGGCTCTACCATTACCGCCAGAACCGCATGGAGCCGACCCAGGTCAACCTGAGCGAACTGGCCGGCCACATCCTGGCATCGCTGCAGTCCGAATATCCGCGCCGGCACATCGAATGGCACACGCAGCCGGCCCTGTTCGTGTACGGCGACCGGCGCATGCTGCACGAGCTGCTCTACGCCCTGCTCGACAACGCCGTCAAGTTCACCGAACCGCGCGACCCGGCCCGCATCACGTTCGGCGCCCGGCAGGACGGCGATCGCCTCGTCTATTTCGTGCGCGACAACGGCGTGGGTTTCGAGAGCCGCTATGCCGGCAAGCTGTTCGGCACCTTCGAGCGCCTGCACGGCGACGAGTTCGAAGGCACCGGCATGGGCCTGGCCCACGCCCAGCGCATCGTTGAGCTGCACAACGGCGAGATCCACGCCGAATCCCGGCCGGGCGAGGGCGCCACCATCTGGTTCACCCTGCGCCTCGAATGAATACCCGACCGTCGATCCCCATGTGTCCGGGAGGCCGGCAAACGTGAACGCCCTTGTCCGTCTGCTGCGCCTCGTTGCCTCGGGCCTTGCCCCGCTGACCCTCGGCGGCGCCGTGGCAGCCTATTTCCTGCCCGAACTCTTCCTGCCCTTCGGGCACGTGTTCAAATGGCTGTTCGCCATCACCATGTTCGCGCTCGGCGTGGTGCTGGAGCCGGCCGAGCTGCAGGACACCCTGCGTCATCCCGGCCGCATCGGGCTGGGGGTGCTCACCCAGTATCTGGTGATGCCGGGGCTGGCCTTTCTCGTGGCCCGCTTCGGTGGCCTGCCGGCGCCGGTGGCGCTGGGGTTCATCATCGTCGGCGCCGCGCCCGGCGCCATGGCCAGCAACGTGATCGTCTACCTGGCCGGTGGCGCGGTGGCCTTCTCCATCGCCATGACCACCGTGGCCACCTTCCTCTCCCCCCTGATGACCCCGACCATCGTCGAAGTACTGGGTGGGCGGCTGCTGCCGATCCCCTTCTGGAACATGATGCAGACCATCCTGCTGATCGTGGTCCTGCCCCTGGGGGCCGGCATGCTCCTGCACCGGCGCCTCGGCCACCTCCGGTCGCTGGCGGGCGAAATCGCGCCGGCGCTGGCGGCCCTGGCCATCGTCATCATCTGCAGCTATGCCGTGGCCGCCAACCGGGCGCGCATTGCCGGCGTCGGTCTCGACGTCTTCGCCCTGGTGGTGATCCTCAATGCCCTGGGCTACGCCGCCGGCTGGTGGCTGGCCCGCCTCTACCGCTTCGATTTCCGCCATCGCCTGGCCCTGGCCATCGAGATCGGCATGCAGAACGCCGGCCTCGGCGTGGTGCTGGCACTGGAACACTTCCGCGACACGCCGGAGACGGCCCTGCCCGGTGCCCTGTTCGCCGTCTGGTGCATCGTCACCGCCGCCGGCGCATCCGCCGCGCTGCGCCGGCGGGCGCGGCTGGCCGGCGGCGCCATCTGAAACCCGCCCCGGATTGCCAACTGCCTCACAGATCGGCGCATCCACCGGCCCGATTCCTCATGCCGGCGGCGGAAAATCCGCTATTCTGGACATACCCCCACGCATCACGAGGTCTTTCCCCATGCTCAAGCACAGCTATCACGCGCGCCTGTCGTTCTGGCACGTGGTGCTGGCCGTGGTCCTGCTCGCCGTGGCCCTGCCCCTGCTGGCCACCGAGACCGCACCGGAGCGAACCCTGGCCCAGGCGGACCGCAACATGCGCTCGGCACTCGACACCTTCCGGCCCGTCCTGCGACAGCACCCCGGCTACGTGGTCAGCCTGGCGGACGAATACCTGGCCCCGCTGGTGGACATGGACACCGCCGCCCGGCTCGCCCTGGGCCGGCACTGGCGCAGCGCCGACGCAAGCCAGCGCACCCGCTTTCGGGAAGAATTTCGCCGCCTGCTGCTGCGCAACTATTCGCTGCTGCTGGCCAATCACCTGCAGCGCCATGACCTGCCCCGCTATCGCATCGTGTTCCGGCCGGTGCGCACCGACACCAGTGAAGACTATCGCCGCCTGCGATCGGTATTCCGCATCCCCCATCGCGCCGACGTGCCGGTGGACTACGCGCTGCACCGCGTCCACGGCCAGTGGCGGGTCTACGACGTGTCCATCGGCGGCGTGAGTCTGCTGCACACCTACCGGGCGGTGTTCGAGAGCCGCCTGCGCAGCGTCGCCCTCGACGATCTCATCGATCAGATGGCCCGGCAGAACCGCCGGCCCGTCAGCGCCGGCTGACGCCGGCGTTTCAGGAGGCGCCCCGAAAGGGCGCCGGCCGCAGGGTCGCCCAGCGCGCGAGGAAATCGGCCAGTTCCGCCGCCGCCATGGGGCGGGCGATGAAATAGCCCTGAAAGCGCGCGCAGCCCGCGGCCTCGAGGATCCGCGCCTGCTCGGCGCTCTCCACGCCCTCGGCCAGGACCGGGATCCCCAGGCTGGCGCCAAGCCCGATGATCGAGCGAATCAGTTGATGATCCCGTTCATCGACGAGGATGTCCTGGACGAAACTCCTGTCGATCTTGAGTTCACCGATGGGCAGCTTGCTGAGCAGGCTCAGGGAAGAGTAGCCGGTGCCGAAATCGTCCAGCGATATGACCAGGCCATCCTCGCGCAGGCCCGTGAGCAGATCCCGGGCCTGATCGATGTCCTCGATGAACAGGCTCTCGGTGATTTCCACCACCAGCTCCCGATCCCCGGCCCGCCAGCGCCGGTGGGCGTCGAGCAGTTTCAAAACGAAACCGGCATCGAACAACTGGCTCACCGAGGCATTGAGCGCCAGGCGGAATGGCCCGCCATGGTGGTTGTGATCGAGAAAGGCCGCACTCTCCGCCAGGGCCTGCTCGATGACAAAGCCGCCCAGCTCCGGCATCAGCCCCATGCTCTCCGCCACCGGGATGAATTCGTCCGGCGGCACGCTCCCCAACGTCTCGCTGTCCCAGCGCAACAGCACCTCGGCGCCGACCACCTCACCACGGACGGCATCCACCTGGGGCTGATAGACCAGGCGCAACTCGCCCCGCTCACGGGCTTCGGCCAGGGCCCGCTCGATGCGCCCGATGCGCTCGTGTCGCCGTTCGAGGGGATCGGCATACACATAGACGCCGCAATGCAGCCGCTTGGCTTCGTACATGGCCATGTCGGCCTTGCGCAACAACCCGTCGAGATCGCGACCATCCTGCGGTGACTGGCTCACGCCAATGCTGGCGCGAATCGCGAACTGGAGTTCGTCGTGCACGATGGGCCGCTGCAGCTCGGCCAAAAGGCGCTGGCAGCGATAGCGGGTTTCCCGGTCATAGATCCCGCGCACGAGCACGATGAACTCGTCCCCGCCCTGACGGACGAGCAGATCATCGTCGAACACCCGGGTCAGCCGTTCGGCCACCACCCGCAGGATGGCGTCGCCCACGGTATGCCCATGCAGATCGTTGATGGCCTTGAAGTTGTCGAGATCGATGAACAGCAGGCAGAAGGGCGCGTCTTCGACCCGGCGCCAGTCCAGGAAACCCGACTGCAGAAAGTGCCGGTTGGGCAGGCCGGTCAGTTGATCGTGTCCGGCCAGATGGGCCAGGCGCTGTTCGTTCTTTTCCTGCTCGCGGATCTGCCCGCGAAACACGAGGTACAGAATCCCTACGAGCACGAAGATCAGCAGCAGCGTGAGCCCCGCCATGGGCAGAAAGCGCTGCACCAGCACCGGCAGGGCCATGGCGGTGATGATGAAATTGCCATAGACGGGTTCATAGCCGACCACGGCCAGTTGCCAGCGCCCGTACAGATCCGGAGCGAAGAGCGAAAACCGCCGCAGTTCGATACCGGCCGATTCGAGGTCCGGCACCTGCCCGGTCTGTTCCCGATAGGCGCGCCGATAGTAATCGACCAGTTCGGGAGACACCTTCCGGCCGTAGTACTGCTCCCGTTCCTGCGGCCCGACGTAGGAGGCATACTGGCGAAACATATCCCGGCGCACCACGCCAAAACGGATGTGATCGGGAACGATGCGCTGTGACCAGATGCTGCCGGAGGCATCGAGCCGCAGGCCGGTGGTCATGACCGCACGCACGCGGCCCGTCTCGTCACGCAACGCATAACGGAGGGGAATCACCCACTCGCCCAGCGCCGGCATGAAGTAGGTGCGGCCGATGATCATGCGATCCGATTGCAGGGTTCGACGGAAGGTGTCGGCCGTGTGCGGATCCGTGCGCAGATTCGGCAGCCTTTCGGTATCGATGTTGAAACTGGTGAGCACCAGCCGTCCCTGGGGATCGGCCAGGCCGAAACCGGCCAGCTCGGGATTGCGCCGCAGCAGTGTATCCACCCATTCGCGAGCCCGCCGGCTGCCGCGCAGGCCATCCAGTTCCAGCAGCCGCTCGCCCAGCAGGGCCAGCATCGACTCGTACTTGCTCAGCACCACCCGCTGGGAATTGGCGACGAGATCATTGGCATAGGCCAGTTCGGTGCGCCCGCGATCGATCTCGTGCAGCCATTGCAACCCCACCCCCGAGAGCCCCAGCAGCACGATACCGGCAGTGATGTAGCGATACAGGCGCCAGAGGCGCGCACGGGCCGGCAAGGTGTCATTCCCTGGACTGTTCATGACATGGGGCACGATCCTTCGCCGGGCTGGACAAACGCGGGTGGCACAAAAAAAGCCTAGTCGAACGCTCGGTTTTGGCAAGCGGCAGGCCGAAAAAGGTCTAAACCCCTCACGGCCAGTGCCGATAACCCACTGCAGGATCCTTCAACCCATCGAGAATTTCGGAGCGCGCCGCGGCAGCCGGACACTGCCGCAGACGTCCGTTGCGGCCGGTGCCCATGCAGAAAATCCTCTACATCGAAAGCTTCTCGCGCCACCGCAACGCCCTCACCCGCATGCTCTCCAACGACGGTTTCGTGGTGGTGGCCATCGAGAAACTGGAGGATGCCCGGCGCCTGCTGCAGTCGGTGGCCGACGAACTGCAGTACGACGGCGTGATCCTGAGCTGGCCGGCCGATCTCGGATCCGCTCCCGAGGGCCTGCTCGAGCTGCTCACCTCCCCGGAACTGGCCGGCCTGCCGGTGCTGGTGATGGCCAGCAATGCCGATGCGGAGAAACTGGCCTGGGTCACCGGCCGCAATCGCACGGCCTTCCTGCTGTGGAAGGACTGGCGCGAGACCGGGCAGGCCCTGCGCAAGCTGCTGGCAGCGCCCGCGCCGCCGCCGGTGCTGGCCGAACAGGACGAGGCCGAACCGGTGCGCGTTCTGCTGGTGGACGACTCGCCCACCTCCCGCGCCAAGTTCCGCAAGCTGCTCACCGGCGCCGGTTTCGAGGTGGAAACGGCCGCCGGCGGCGAGGAAGCGCTGGCCGCGGTGCAGGCGGGCCGGTTCGACATCGTGCTCATCGACTATTTCATGCCGGGCATGAACGGCGACGAGCTGGTGCGCCGCATCCGCGCCCTGCCCGAGGCCGCCAACCTGCACTGCGTGACCCTTACCTCCGCCTATCTCGACACGGTGATGGCCGACGCCCTGGAGGCCGGGGCGGTGGAATGCCTGATGAAGAACGAATCGGATGCGCTGATCCTGGCCCGCCTGGGCGTGATCAGCCGGCTGGTGCGTCTGGGCCGGCAGCAGCGCCAGGAACGTGAGCGTCTGGCCGGGATCCTCGCCTCGGTGGGCGATGGGGTGTACGGCGTCGATTGCGAAATGCGCATCACCTTCGTCAACCCCGCCACCCTGCGCATTCTGGGCATCGAACGGGAGGCGGACGTCGTCGGACGCTGTCCGTCGGAAGTCTTCCAGCGCGGGCTCGGCTTCAGTCCGGGGGCCATCAAAACCGACGAACTGCTGCGGCGCGCCGTGCAGACCGGCGAGCCGGCCGATCACTTCGAGACCCGTTTCGTGCGCAGCGACGGCACGCCCCTGGCGGTGGAACTGAGCATCCTGCCGCTGGAGATCGAAGGCCGGCGCGAGGGTGCCGTGGCCGCCTTCCGCGACATCTCCGATCGCAAGCTGCTGGAAGAGGAACTCAAGTGGCAGGCCAGCCACGACCAGCTCACCCGTCTGCTCAACCGCAAGTTCTTCGAGGATGCCCTGGATCAGGAAGTGCGCCGACTGCGCCGCAGCGACGAAACCAGCGCCCTGCTGTACATCGATCTGGATCGCTTCAAGTACATCAACGACACCATCGGCCACACCGCCGGCGACCGCCTGCTCATCGAGATCAGCCAGCAGCTCAAGCAGCGCCTGCGCCAGTCGGATCTGCTGGCCCGCATCGGCGGCGACGAGTTCGCGGTGCTGCTGCACGACGTGGATCAGGCCCGCATCTTCGAATCGGCCGAAGCCTTCCGGCGCATGCTCGAGAACTACACCTTCACCCACGACGGCCGCCAGTACGCCGTCAACGGCAGCATCGGGGTGGCGCTCATCGATCGCCACACCCGCTCTGCCGGCACCGTGCTGGCCAATGCCGATCTGGCCTGTCACATCGCCAAGGGCAAGGGCCGCAACCAGACCCATCTCTACGATCAGCACACCGAGGACAAGCTGGCCATGGATCTGGACCTGGGCTGGTCCATCCGCCTCAACACCGCGCTGGAGAACGACGAATTCCAGCTCGCCTACCAGCCCATCGTGGCCATGGCCGAGATCGATCTCGAGCACCTGCCGGACACCCCCGGCCAGCTCTGGGAGGAGTTGCTCACCGGCGGCATCCAGGACGTGTTCTACGAGGTGCTGGTGCGTCTGCGCGGACCCGACCACAAGCTGATCATGCCCGGCGCCTTCATGCCCACGGCCGAACGTTTCAACCTCATGCAGCGCATCGATGCCTGGGTCATCGACGCCGCCCTCGAGACCCTGGCCAGCAACCACCGCTCCGGCAACATGGTCAAGCTGGCCCTGAACCTCTCCGGGCAGAGCATCGACAGCCCCGAAATCCTGCGCAGCCTGCAGACCGGTATCGAACAGCACAGCCTGCTGCCCTCGGACATCCTGCTGGAGATCACCGAAAGCTGCGCCATTCACAAGGTGGAGGCCGCCCAGCAGTTCATCCGGGCCATGAAGGATCTGGGCTGTTTCTTCGCCCTCGACGATTTCGGCTCCGGCTACAGCTCCTTCGGCCAGCTCAAGCACCTGCCGGTGGACATCATCAAGATCGACGGCCAGTTCATCCGCAACATCGCCCACGATCCCATGGATCTGGCCATCGTCGAATCGATGGTCAACATCGCCCATTCCCTGGGCAAGAAGATCGTCGCCGAATTCGTCGAGGATGCCGAAAGCCTGCGCCGGCTCAAGGCCTGCGGCGTGGACTACGTGCAGGGCTACTACATTACCCCGGCACTCGATGCGCTCCCCTCCCTGGACATCTGCAACTCCTCCCTGGTGGGTTAGATCACCGTTCCGGATTCCGCATCGCTTTCGGACCGGATCCTGACGTCGGGGTGGCCTCATGGCGGGAGCCTGCCACTTCCGGACCCGTTCCAAACCGTGATTTTGTGAACCTTTCGCCCTTCCGGGACATGACTTTGTTCCGTCGCGGGACTACACTAATCCCGAATTTGATTACGCCTTCATTCCAACACAGGTGAGTTGCATGGAAGCGCCCCCATTGCATGCAACAGATACTGATCATCGATCCCGACAACGATCGGCGTCGTGAACTGCTGCGGCTGGTCCGCGATCTCGACCTCGAGCCGCTGGCGGTGGACGATAACGAGACGGCCGTCAAGTGGTTGCGACCGGCCGCCCGGGATACCTGTGCCGTGGCGATCCTGACCTGGACCGGCGACGAATCGGCCCGCCGGCTGCTGATGCGCCTCGATCAGCCCGAATGGCGCGATCTTCCGGTGCTGATTCTGATCGACGACACGCCCTTCACCGCCACCGCCTGGCCGCATCATCGCCTGCGCACCCTGTGCATCGACTGGGCCGATCGCAGCCAGCTGCCCGAGGTCATCAACCGCCTGCTCGCACCCCCGCCCCCGGTTTCCCGGAACGAAGAGCCGCCCTACCGGCCCACCATCCTGCTGGTGGACGACTCCCGCTCGGCCCGCCTGCGCTTCCAGCGCCTGCTGGAACGGGAAGGCTACCGGGTGCGCGTGGCCGACGGCCCCGAGACGGCCCTGCAACTGGCCAGCCGCGAGCCCTTCGACATGGCCATCCTCGACTACGCCATGCCCAACATGAACGGCGCCGGCCTGTGCGCCGCCCTGCTCCGGCTCGAGGAAGGCCACCGCCCGTTGTGCGCCATCCTCACGGCCGCCTACGAGGATCGCCTCATCCAGGAGAGCCTCGATGCCGGCGCCGTGGACTGCCTGTTCAAGAACGAGGCCGATCAGTTGTTCCTGGCCCGCGTCGCCTCCATGGCCCGCGACGTGCACATGCACCGGCGCATGCGCCGGAAGCAACAGCAGCTGCAGGGCATCCTCGCCTCGGTGGGCGACGGCGTGTACGGCCTGGACGGCAACGGCGTCATCACCTACGTCAACCCGGCCGTCAGCCGCATCCTCGGCTATCCCGAGGCCCAGCTCCTCGCCGGCATCAAGCCCGGCGATCTGTTCCAGGTCAGCGACGAGCACTGCCTGAACGAGGACAGCCTCGGCGATACCTTCGAGACCACCTTCCTGCGCGCCGACGGCAACAGCATCGAGGTGGAACTGACCGTGCAGCCGCTGGAAATCGACGGGCGCAAGGAGGGTGCGGTGATCGCCTTTCGCGACATCTCCGAACGCAAGCTGCTGGAGAACGAGCTCAAGTGGCAGGCCACCCACGACACGCTCACCAAGCTGTTCAACCGCCACTATCTGGAGGGCGCGCTGGAAGCGGAGATCGCCCGCCAGCGCCAGCGCGGGCGCACCTCGGCGCTGCTGTATCTCGATCTGGATCGCTTCAAGTACATCAACGACACCATCGGCCACGGCGCCGGTGATCGCCTGCTGGTGGAACTGGCCGACGCCCTGCGCGCGCGGGTGCGCCAGACCGACCTGCTGGCCCGCATCGGTGGCGACGAATTCGCCCTGCTGCTGCCCGACATCGATCGCGAGCACATCTTCGCCGCCGCCGACGAATACCGGAAGCTGCTCGAGGAATTCCTGTTCCGCTTCCAGGGCCGCAGCTACAACATCCACGGCAGCATCGGCGTGGCGGTCATCGACGCCAGCAGCCGCGCCGCAGGCGACGTGCTCTCGGCCGCCGATCTGGCCTGCCACATCGCCAAGGGCAAGGGCCGCAACATGACCCACGTGCTCGACAACGAGGACAGCCGGCAATACATGGACCGGGAACTGGGCTGGTCGCGCCGTCTGCACCACGCGCTGCGCCACGATACCTTCGAGCTGGTCTTCCAGCCCATGGTGGCGCTGGCCGATCTGCCCCTGGACGATGCACCGGAGGACGCCGCCGAATTCCAGGCCTGGCTGACGGGCCACGGCGATGGAGACGGCACCCTCTACGAATGCCTGCTGCGCCTGCGCGACGGGCACGGCCGGCTCATCTCCCCCGGCGCCTTCATGCCCACCGCCGAACGCTTCAACCTGCTGGCCGACATCGACCGCTGGGTCATCGACGCCGCCATCGACCGCCTCGAGTCCGCCTGGGCCGCCGAACGGCCGCTGCAACTCTCGGTCAACCTCTCGGGCCAGGGCATGAGCCGCCCCGACACCCTCGACTATCTGGCCGAACGGCTGCGCCGCCTGCAGGCTCCCGCCGACAGCCTGTGGCTGGAGATCACCGAAAGCTGCGTGATCCGCCACCTCGAGGCCGCCCGCGACTGCATCACCGATCTGCGCGAGGAGCTGGGGGTGAACTTTGCCATCGACGATTTCGGCACCGGCTACAGTTCCCTGTCCCAGCTCAAGCACCTGCCGGTGGACGTGATCAAGATCGACGGCCAGTTCGTGCGCGACATCGAGTCGGATCCCACCGACATCGCCATCGTGCGCTCCATCGTGCAAATCGCCCACGCCTCGGGCAAGCGTACCGTGGCCGAGTTCGTCGAATCCCGCGCCGTGCTGCGCCTGCTGCAGGCCTGCGGCGTGGACTACGCCCAGGGCTTCTTCCTCTCGCCGCCGCGCATCAACACCAACCGGCCGGAGGCCCCCTCGCTGGCTTCCCGCCATACCCACTGATAACCCCGCGAAACACCCGGGAACCCCCGCACGCCGTGGCTTGCCGCCGCCGGCGTTCTGGTACAATCGCGCTCCGGCAACAGGAGAGCTCCCGTGAAGCAATTCGACGGCACCACCGTGCTGTGCGTGCGCCGTGGCGGTCACGTGGTCATCGGCGCCGACGGCCAGGTCACCCTTGGCGACACCATCATGAAGGGCAACGCCCGCAAGGTGCGGCGTCTGCACCACGGCAAGGTGCTGGCCGGCTTCGCCGGCGGCACGGCCGACGCCTTCACCCTGTTCGAATACTTCGAGGGCAAGCTGGAGAAGCATTCGGGCCACCTGGTGCGCGCTGCCGTGGAGCTGGCCAAGGACTGGCGCACCGATCGCACCCTGCGCCGGCTCGAAGCGCTGCTGGCGGTGGCCGATCGGGAAGCCTCGCTGATCATCTCCGGCAACGGCGACGTGATCGAGCCGGAACACGGTTTCATCGCCATCGGCTCCGGCGGCCCCTATGCCGGCGCCGCCGCCCGGGCCCTGCTGGAGAACACCGAACTCGACGCCCGCAGCGTGACCGAGAAGGCCCTGAACATTGCCGCCGACGTCTGCATCTACACCAATCACCAGCTCGTAATCGAAGAACTGGAAGGCTGACCGGAATCCCATGTCCCAGATGACCCCGCGCGAAATCGTCCAGGAACTGGACAAGCACATCGTCGGCCAGGCCGAGGCCAAGCGGGCCGTGGCCATCGCCCTGCGCAACCGCTGGCGCCGCAGTTGCGTGGCCGAGCCCCTGCGCACCGAGATCACGCCCAAGAACATCCTCATGATCGGCCCCACCGGCGTGGGCAAGACCGAGATCGCAAGGCGCCTGGCGCGCCTGGCCAACGCGCCCTTCATCAAGGTGGAGGCCACCAAGTTCACCGAAGTGGGCTACGTGGGCCGCGACGTGGAATCCATCATCCGCGATCTCATGGAAGTGGCCATCAAGCAGACCCGCGAACAGGCCATGGCCCGGGTACGTCACCGCGCCGAGGACGCCGCCGAGGAACGCATCCTCGACGCCCTGCTGCCGCCGCCGCGCACCGGCTTCGGCTTCGGCGCCGAGGAAGAACCCCGCGACGCGGAGAAGGAATCGGCCACCCGCCAGAAATTCCGCAAGATGCTGCGCGAGGGCAAGCTGGACGACAAGGAGATCGAAATCGAGGTGAGCACGCCCTCGCTGGGCGTGGAGATCATGGCCCCGCCCGGCATGGAGGACATGACCTCCCAGCTGCAGAGCCTGTTCCAGAACATTGGCGGCGGGCGCACCCGCACCCGCAAGCTGCCCATCCACCAGGCCCGCAAGCTGCTGGTGGACGAGGAGGCCGCGCGCCTGGTCAACGACGAGGAGATCAAGGAAAAGGCCCGCGAGGCCGTGGAGCAGAACGGCATCGTGTTCCTCGACGAGATGGACAAGATCGTCAAGCGCGGCGAAGCCGTCGGCGCCGACGTCTCCCGCGAGGGCGTGCAGCGGGATCTGCTGCCGCTGGTGGAAGGCTCCACCGTCACCACCAAGTACGGCATGATCAAGACCGATCACATCCTGTTCATCGCCTCCGGCGCCTTCCACCTGGCCAAGCCGTCGGATCTGATTCCGGAACTGCAGGGCCGCTTCCCGATCCGCGTGGAGCTCGACGCCCTCGGCACCGAGGAATTCGTGCGCATCCTCACCGAGCCCGACGCCTCGCTGATCAAGCAGTACACCGCCCTGCTCGAGACCGAGGACGTGAACCTGGAATTCACCGCGGACGGCATCCGGCGCATCGCCGAGATCGCCTGGCAGGTGAACGAACGCACCGAGAACATCGGCGCCCGCCGTCTGCACACCATCCTCGAGCGGCTGCTCGAAGACGTCTCCTTCAGCGCCGCCGACCGCGCCGGCACCACCGTCACCATCGACGCCGCCTACGTGGACGAAAACCTCGCCGGCCTGGCCCAGGACGAGGATCTCAGCCGTTATATCCTGTAGCCAGCAAACCGAAACCAACCCACTGTAGGAGCGGCGCAAGCCGCGACAATCGATTCGGAATCGCGGCTCGCGCCGCTCCTACAGCCAGCCCCGAACAATGGAGACACCAGCATGACCAGCACCCCCAAACCCACCGAAATCAAGCTCCACAAGGCCTCGCACATTCTCGAGATCAGCTTCGACACCGGCGAGACCTTCAACCTGCCCACCGAATACCTGCGCGTCTATTCCCCCTCCGCCGAAGTGCAGGGCCACGGCCCCGGCCAGGAAGTGCTGCAGATCGGCAAGCAGGACGTGAACATCGACAAGATCGAACAGGTCGGCAACTACGCCATCCAGCTCTTCTTCGACGACAACCATGACACCGGCATCTATTCCTGGCAGACCCTCTACGATCTGGGCAAAAACCAGGAACAGTACTGGCAGGACTACCTCGACCGCCTCAAGGCCGCCGGCCACGAACGGCCCGAACCCAAGCACCTGCAGAACCGCGACGCCTGACAATGATGCGGTAGCGGGTAACGGGTGAATACGCCTGTCCCGTTTTTACCCGCTACCCGTCCGCGGCTACCAGCCACCGTTCTGCCGCGACGAAGGCGCCGCGCCTGCAGCAAATCCTCATCCATGGGTTTCGGAACGATCCCGCCTTCGTAGGGTGCGCTCGCGCAGCAGCGCACCGTCATGCCCATTCAACCTGTCAACGGCGTGAATCCGTCTCCCGCCTGCGCTCGCCGCAAGACGTATCCCCATCGCCAACGTCCGAAGCCGCCTCCCGGCAACCGGGATCGTGCCCCAGCGCCACCGCCAGATCCCACATCTCTTCCTGCGCCCGCAGGATCTCCTCCAACGACAACTCGCGCCAGCGACGCAGCTTCTCAAGATTGGCGCCCTCCCAGGTAGCCAGCGACCAGTCGATATCCGGAAGGTCACGTTCAGACATCGTGCTCTCCGTGCAGGCGACGAAGCTGCGCGATATCGGTGCGATCCTGCTCCCGGTCGGCCGCCGCCTTCATGCGAATCAGGGTTTCGAGGGAAACGAAATGCACGGGCAGATCCGGATCCAGTGGCTTTGCCAAGCTGCGACGATATTCCGCCTCGAAATCGAACGGTTCGGTCACGAACAGATCGACAGGCGTCTCCGGATGGGCATCCGACCAGAGCTGCAGCACTTCCATACCCTTCTCCCGGATCCACTGTTGCCGTTGCTGCGGATCGGCAAACTGCTCGGCTGTCATCGGCACGGCAGGGCGATATCCCAGTTCCGCCAGCGCCGAGAATGCCAGCCTGATGTTGTCCGGATCCAACTGCAGCACGAAATCCACATCCTTGGTGAAACGCAGGTAACCGTGGGCATTCACGGCAAGACCACCGGCCACCAGGTAGCGTACCCCGGCATCGCGCAGGGCACGCAGGACTTCTCTCACGCTGTCGAGCCGCACCATCGCCTCCTGCCGACCAGATACCCCATGATAGCCCCCACCTTCATGCCGCACAAACGCCCTTCCCGCCCGCCCCGGGCAGGCCTACAATAGGAAACCCACCCCATCCCGCAGGACCCGCGCCATGACCCGCAAGACCACCCATTTCGGCTTCCAGGAAGTGCCCTACGAGGAGAAGGTCCGCAAGGTGGCGGGCGTGTTCCACTCGGTGGCCGACAAGTACGACGTGATGAACGATCTCATGTCCATGGGCATCCACCGCCTGTGGAAGCGCTACACGGTGGAGATGAGCGGGGTGAAGGCCGGTGACAATGTGCTGGATCTGGCTGGCGGCACCGGCGATCTGGCCGCCCGCTTCGCGCGCATCGTCGGTCCGGAAGGCTCGGTGACCCTGGCCGACATCAACGAATCCATGCTGCGGGTGGGCCGCGAACGGCTGGCCGACGAGGGCCTGGTGGGCAACATCCGCTACGTGCAGGCCAACGCCGAGCGCCTGCCATTTCCCGACAACCACTTCGACGCGGTGACCATCGCCTTCGGCCTGCGCAACGTCACCGACAAGGATGCCGCCCTCCGTTCCATGTACCGGGTGCTCAAGCCCGGCGCGCCGCTGCTGGTGCTGGAATTCTCGAAGCCCGTGATCAAGCCCCTCAACCCGGTCTACGATCTCTATTCCTTCAAGGTCCTGCCCCTGCTCGGCAAGCTCATCGCCAACGACGCCGAGAGCTACCAGTATCTGGCCGAGTCGATCCG
>JALVBM010000538.1 GCA_027010665.1 Chromatiales bacterium | reverse complement strand
AGGCTGCCCGGATCCCAGGCAAAGGGCACCACGGCCGCGCCGCCATCGACCAGTTGCAGGTTCTCGCCCAGCAGGGCCGGCGTGGTGGCCGGAGGCGCAGCCGGCACGGCGGTGAAGCCATAGCCGCTATACCGATTCAGCTGGCCGCGGCCGTCGTCGATGCAGAAGCTCGCCGGCTCCGTGGCAATGAAGAAGCGCCGTTGGGGCGAGTCGTGGGCAAAACGGTGCGCGGTGGTGAGCCGCACCTCGCCGGCGAGGGTGTTGGAGGCCGCGTCGAAACCGGCCACGGGCCCGGGGTTGCCGCCGGCATAGATCGGTGAGGTGGCATAGGGATAGACCACCACGAAACGTCTGCCGGCCGCCGGCGGCGGGAAAGGGACGGCATCGAAGCGGGTAATACTGCCTTGGGGAGCCAGCGCTTCCCGGTAGGCGCTGGCCCGCTCGACCGGCACGAACTCGATGCAGGTCGTGGTCACGCCTCCGGCGGAATTGGTGGTGATCCGGATGCTGTTGGGCAAGGCGTTGCGCAGCTCGCGCACCACCCGTTCGGTGGCGGCCCGTGCCGTGGCCGTGAGGCGATCGCGGCGCACCGTGTCGGTATAGGCCTGCATGCCGCGCACGATGTAGATGGCGGTACCGGCGCCGATGATGCCGAGGATCAGGATCACCACGATGAGCTCGATGAGGCTGAAGCCGCGGGCCCGCATCAGAAGTTCCCCCGGTAGAAACTCACGGGGATGGTGTCCCCCAGCGGCGTGGTGACGATCAGGGTCACGCGCTTGGCCAGGCGATCGTTGGCCAGGCCGACCTCGGTTCCCGCGTAGGTCACGCTGACCTGCACGCGGTAGTCGGCATAGCCGGGAAACGGATTGCCGCCGGCATCGCGCGGCGGGTTGTCGTCGAGGCCGTGATAGTCGTCGGTATCGTCGTAGACGGCACGGGTCTCGCCGCCTTCGGGACCGAGCACGTTCGAACAGGGCTGCGCGCCGGAATCGGCGCTGTCACAGCGCGGCACCCCGCCCTGCCCCGTGTTCTCGTCGTAACGCTTGGTGGCGATTTCGTCCAGGTAGGCCTGGGCGATTTCCAGCGCCCGGGTGCGTACCAGGGCTTCGGGCGCCTGGGTCACGGTGCGGTTGATCACCAGCACCACCCCGGTGACGGCCAGCGCAACCACGATGATGAATACGATCAACTCCACCAGGGTGAATCCCGATTGTCGGTGCACAGGCTTCAGCATCGGTGCGCGTACCCCGTGGCTTCGATACAGACGTTGTCGCTGCCGGTGATGGTGATGGTGACGGGGCTGGCGTTGCCGAGCGCATCGTAGTTCACCGTCACCGTGGTAATGGCAATGCCCGCGGGCAGCGAATAGCGCAGCTGCTGCAGGGTGCCGTCGGTGTAGGTGATGCGCACCTCGTGCGCGGTGTTGTCGGAGGCGAGCTGCACACCCGCGCCGCTGCCCTGGTTCATGGCCAGCTGCTGCGCCCGCCGGGCGGCCATGAGAATGGTGTCCCGGGCCGAGATGGCCTCGCTGGCATCGGGCCCGAGGAAGCGGGGCATGGCATAGGCGGCGAGGATGCCGACGATGAGCAGGACCACAACCAGCTCGACCAGTGTAAATCCCTTGGTCGGGCGCCTGGAAGTGAAACCCTGATGCTTGTCTTTCATCATGAAAAAGGGCGGCATATGCCGCCCTTCCGGGTCTGTTTTCGAGCGGTGTTCCGTAAGGGAGATGTCAGCAACCGGACGATGTCACGGTGACAGGATCGCCCGTAGAACTCGGCGTATAAGTGACTTGACAGTTTGCACTGCCACCGTTGTTTGGTTGATAGGTTGCCGTTGCTCCATCGTTAGCACCAGCTGTAAACGTATAGCCATCGGGTAGCGGCATCATGACGCCGATGCCGGTTGCAGTGGGATCGGGACGGCCGCCTCGTCCAGGATAGGCTGTTGCGCCTTCGGTTTGGCAAGCGCCGCCAGTGGCATCTTCGCACAAGACATCAACGGTGCCTCCACCGACGGTGATTTGGTTAGCCGTTTTTACGCCATTGACCACATATTGTGCCTGGCCAAGGGCGGCGGCAGCCCGAAGGCCCCCGGCGACACCTTGCAGGCTGGAGACCCGTGCGTCGGTGGTCACATCGATGAACTTGGGCAGGGCGGTGGCGGCCAGCAGGCCGAGGATGACGATGACCACCACCAGTTCGATGAGGGTGAAACCTTGTTGCCTGTTTTGCATGTCGTTTGCCTCGTGAAGTTGTTGTCGGAATCTCGACGGTCGGGAAATCAGTCCCCGTAAACCGTTAAAACCTCAGGAATTTGTCGTCCATGGCCGTATATCGGCAGGTTCCACCCGCCACTTGAATTTTTCCTGCGCCGCCAGCTTGAGCCCCACCAGCGTGTCCTTGTCCGGATCGAAACGGCCGTTGCCGTTGCGATCCTCGAATACCGGTTCGAGCCGCCAGCGGATGCGTTTCGGGCCCGGCAGGCTGGTCTCGAATTCCTTCTCGTTCAGTACCCGGTACACCAGCAGGCGCGTGCGCCGGTCGAAGTACCAGTGACCGCCCTCGACGGTGGCCGGATCCGGGTGATCCAGTTCCCCGAGATAGGTCTCGGGCGTGTCGGCCAGCAGATCCATCGGGTTGCTGTCGGCCAGTGATGCCAGTTCCGGCACCGTACCCCGGGCCACGTGGGCGGCGATCTGCATGGCCAGGGCGCTCTTGATGATGCCGGTCATCTGCTGCACCGAAGCCCGCTCGGCCTGGACCGCCAGCTTCATCAGGCGCTCGGCGGCGAACACGAACAGCACGCTGATGATGCTGATCACCACGATGAGTTCGAAAAGGGTGAACCCCCTGTGTCGACTCGTCTGGTGAATGCCTGTAGTCACAAGGATTTATAGTCGGTTTTTAATGTGATGTCTATGGCGAAAAATACGAAATTGGTATTACCCGGGCGCCATTCGCCAGCGATTATCGTCCGCCTGTCGCCTCATTGCGGGCCCTTGACCACCTGGGCCAGATCCCACATGGGCAGGAACACGCCCAGCGCCAGAATCAGAACCATGGCCCCGATGACGATGATCAGGATGGGCTCGATGGCCGAGGAGAGGTTCTTGAGCTGGTAGTCCACCTCCCGGTCGTAGAACTCGGCGACGTTCTCCAGCATCTCGTCCACCGCTCCGGTCTCCTCGCCCACGGCGATCATCTGCAGCACCAGCGGGGTGAACATTCCGGTCTCGGCGGCGGTGCGGGTCAGGGATTCGCCCAGTTCGATGCCGCCGCGCATCTGCAGGATGTGGCGCTCCACCCAGGTATTGTCTACCGCCCGGCTGACCACGGTGATGGCCTGCAGCAGCGGCACGCCGGAGCGCAGGGTCATGCCGAAGGCGTTGGCGAAGCGGCCGAGCAGCGTCTCGTGCAGGATGCGCCCGACGAGGGGCAGGCGCAGCTTGAGGCGATCCCAGAGCAGTCGGCCCTGCGGGGTCTTCACGTACAGGCGGGCGGCGTAGAGGGCCAGTACCGCGCCGCCGAGCAGCCACCATTTCCAGTGGATCATGAAATTGGAAACGGCCAGCAGCAATTGTGTCTGCCAGGGCAGTTCGGCGTGAAACTTGGCGAAGACCGCCGCGAAGGTGGGGATCACGAACAGGTTGATGATAATCATGGCCACGGCGATGGCGGTGATCACGAACAGCGGATAGCGCAGTGCCGACTTGATGCGATCCCGGGTGTCCTTCTCCCGCTCCAGGTAGAAGGACAGGCGCAGCAGGGCCTCGTCCAGCCGGCCGGTCTGTTCGCCGACCCGTACCAGGCTCACGAAAAGATCGTTGAACACGCCGGGATGACGTGCCAGGGCGGTGGCCAGATCGTGGCCGCTCTCCAGATCCCGCGTCACCTCGCGCAGGATTTCGGCGAAATCGGGATTGTCGATGTTGTCGGCCAGCCCCTGCAGGGCGCGGACGATGGGCACCCCGGCGCGCAGCAGGGTGTGCAGCTGGCGCGAGAACTGGATGAGATCCACCAGCCCCGGCTTGCGCCGGCGCAGGCGTCGCAGGAATTCGCCCGCGGGCTTCGGTGGTGCCGTCTCGCGGATGTCCACCGGCACGATGCCTGCGTTCTGCAGTTCGGCCGCCACGGCCTCGGCGCTGGGCGCCTCGAGCAGCCCATCGATGGCCTCGCCCTTGCGATCACGGCCACGGTAGGCGAAGTGCGGCATGGATCAGGCCTCGGCCCCGGAGGCCAGCAGATCTTCCACGTCCTCCTCCACCACCCCGGTGACGCGCATCACCTCTTCGATGGTGGTCACACCCTGCTCCGCCAGTTGCAGGGCCTGGTGCCAGAAGGGCGTGAAGCCCGCGCTCTCCCGGGCCAGCACGGCGAAGCGCGCGGTGTCCTCGCGGCGCAGGGCATCGGCCATGGGCTCGTCCAGTTCCAGGAACTCGAACACGCCGATGCGGCCGCTGTAGCCGGTGTTGTTGCAGTGGGAGCAGCCGATGCCTTCGTAGAACTCGCCGAATTCCCGCTCCCCCTCGAGGGCGTGCAGCCAGGCCAGTTCCTGGGCGTCGGGCGTGTGATGCATCTTGCAGCTCTCGCAGATCCGGCGCACCAGCCGCTGGGCCAGCACCGCGCGCAGGGCGGTGGCCACCAGGTAGCCCTCGGCGCCCATGTCCAGCAGCCGGTTCACGGTGGCGATGGCGTCGTTGGTGTGCAGGGTGGAGAGCACCAGGTGGCCGGTGATGGCCGCGCGCAGACCGATGGTGGTGGTCTCCTGATCGCGCATCTCGCCGACCATCACGATGTCCGGATCCTGGCGCAGGGCGGTGCGCAGCACCCGGGCGAAGGTCAGCTCGATCTGCGGATTGATCTGCACCTGATTGATGCGTGGGAGACGGTATTCCACAGGGTCTTCGACGGTGATGATCTTCCTGGCCGGCTGATTGAGTTCGGACAGGGCGGCGTAGAGGGTGGTGGTCTTGCCCGAGCCGGTGGGGCCGGTGACCAGCACCATGCCATGGGGCCGATGAATGTTGCGGCGGAAGCGGTGCAGCAGGGTTCCGTCCATGCCCAGATGTTCCAGTTCCAGCAGGCCGGAGGACTGATCCAGCAGGCGCATGACCACCGATTCGCCGTACTGGATGGGCATGGTGGACAGGCGCACGTCGATGGAATGGTTGCGCACGCGGATGTTGAAGCGCCCGTCCTGGGGCACGCGGCGCTCGGAAATGTTGAGACCGGCCATCAGCTTGAGGCGGGAGACCAGCGCGGTGGCGATGCGCTTCTCCTTCATCACCTGTTCCTGCAGCACGCCGTCCACCCGCTGACGGATGCGCAACACCGACTCGTCCGGCTCAATGTGGATGTCGGAGGCGCCGATCTGCACGGCGTCCTCGAACAGGCTCTGCAGCAGCTTGACGATGGGCGCGTTGGCCACGTCCTCGGTCTGGACCAGGCGCGCCAGATCGATGTCGCTCTCGCCCAGTTCCTCGTCGAGTTCCTCGGCGAGGGTGGAGATCTCCTCGGTACGGCGGTAGACCTTGTCGATGGCCGAGAGCAGATCCGCCTCGCGCACCACGGCCTGCTGGATGTGGGTCTTGAGCTGCCGGGAGAGTTCGTCGTAGGCGAAGATGTCGGTGGGATCGGCCATGCCCACCAGCAGGCTGCCGTCGGGATTGCGCTTGAGGGCGATGGCCCGGTAGCGGCGGGCCAGGGTTTCCGGGATCAGGCGGACCGTGTCCGGATCGTACTGATAGTGGCGCAGATCCACGAAGGGCATGCGCAACTGCTCGGAGAGCACCTGCAACAGGCGATCCTCGCTGAGGAAGCCCAGTTCGATGAGGGTGCGGCCCAGTTTCTGGCCGGTGCGCTTCTGCGCGGCGAGGGCCTGCATCAGCTGCTCGTCGCTGATCACGCCGCTTTCCACCAGCAGATCGCCGAGGCGGACTTTCTTGCGGGGAGCCGTTGCCATCTTCGTTCCGGTAATCAAGAGGTTATGCCGGTTATCGGCGAAACGACCTTAGGCTTTACCGTTTTTTTCAGCACCCGCAGGCCGGCCGGGGTTCGTTCAGCACCAGGGAGCCGGTGAGCTGGGCCACGTTGCTCATTTCGTGACGGCGCAGATAGTCGGCAATGCCGGCATTGATCTTCGGGCAGATCAGCGGGTCATAGAACAGCGCCGTGCCCACCCCCACCGCCGACGCGCCGGCGATCAGGAACTCGATGGCATCCTCGGCGCTGTTGATGCCGCCCTGGCCGATGATGGGCACACCGTGATCCCGCGCCACCTGCCAGACCTGGTGCACCTTGAGCAGCGCCACCGGCTTGATGGCCGGCCCGGACAGGCCGCCC
The DNA here is from genome assembly GCA_027010665.1 of Chromatiales bacterium. Classification (GTDB taxonomy): domain Bacteria; phylum Pseudomonadota; class Gammaproteobacteria; order UBA6429; family Thiohalophilaceae; genus JALSSV01. Next base: position 13,477 of record JALVBM010000538.1, on the reverse strand, counting down.
TGGTTGTTGCCGATCACCGGGGTGCGCGACTCGATGTCGATGGCCATGCCCATCAGGGTGTTGATCACGGCGAAGGCGTCGGTGCCCGCCTCGATGCAGCGCCGGGCGTTTTCGGCGATGTCGGTCTGGTTGGGCGAGAGCTTGGTGATCAGGGGCTTTTCGGTCACTTCCCGGCAGGCCGCCACCACACGCGCCGACATGTCCGGATCGTTGCCGAAAGCCACCCCGCCCTCCTTCACGTTGGGGCAGGAGATGTTGATCTCCATGGCGTCGATGGGCGAGTCGTCGAAGCGCCGCGCCACCTCCCGGTATTCCTCCACCGTGGAGCCGGAAAGGTTGGCGATGAAGCGGGTCTCGCTGAAGTCCAGCTTCGGCAGGATGTCGCCCACCACCACATCGACCCCCGGATTCTGCAGCCCGATGGCATTGAGCATGCCCATGGGCGTCTCGAACACCCGGTGCGGCGGATTGCCCGGTCGCGGCTCCAGGGTGGTGCCCTTCAGGCACACCGCCCCCACGTCCCGGTTGGAAAAGCCCTCGACCCGGGTGTATTCCTCGCCGAAACCGACACAACCCGAGAGCAGCACGATGGGCGACTGGAATTCCAGGCCACAGAAATCACTGGCCAGCAGGGCCTGATCGTCAGGGGAAATCATGGGTGAAAGATACAGGACGCAGACCGGCCGGCACAAGCCGCGACACTTTCAAGGGAAAGCGCTTGCCGTTACCCTGTGGCCGATGTTTCACCTGGTCCTGTTTCAGCCCGAGATCCCGGCCAACACCGGCAACATCATCCGCCTGTGCGCCAACACCGGCGCGCGGCTGCATCTGATTCATCCGCTGGGGTTCGAGATGGACGACCGCCGCCTGCGCCGTGCCGGGCTCGACTATCACGAATACGCCGAGGTGGCCCAGCACACCGATTTCGACGCCTTCATGCGCGATGTGCGCCCGCCGCGCCTGTTCGGCCTCTCCACCCGCGGCCGCCGCAGCCTGTTCGAGGTGACCTTCGCGCCCGGCGACGCCTTCCTGCTCGGCCCCGAGACCCGCGGCCTGCCGCCGGAACTGCGCGAGGCCCTGGGCGAGAATCTCCTGCGCCTGCCCATGAAATCCCAAAGCCGCAGCCTCAACCTCGCCAACACCGCCGCCGTCGTGATCTACGAAGCCTGGCGGCAGAACGGCTTTGAATGAAATCGGTGGTTGTCGATCAACCCTGGCGGTGATGGTGCGTATTATTGGCTTCTAACGGGGTGTCCCTGTCGAGTCAGTTGCCCAGAGTTGATGGCGTATTCCCGGTTGGTGGGAGGAGATCCGTATCTATATCGGGAAAGGGTTCCTCAATGGGTTCGAACGTGGCAAGCAGTTTCAACAGATGGTTTTTACGTCCGTTTGGAAACGGCCGAAGATATTGCTTTCTGAGTCTGGATTTTGAATTGCCGGATTTTTTCATACAGCGAAGTTTATGCCATGGAGCCGTGACCGGAAATCGGGAAGCCTTTTTTAAGTGGAAAACCTCGTCCCTCGTCCCTCGGCTCTGGCATCCTGCTTCGCTCTACCTCCTGCATCCCTGCAGTCGTCGCCACTCGTCCCTGCAGGCGCTCGCCTGCCCTTGGCACAGAACCGGATACGTCAATCAAACTCCGGCCGCACCGCCCTCTCCATCAAATCCCTGAGCGCCTGCTCGGGCGTATGCCCTTCGTGCACGATCAGATACACCTGTTCGGTGATGGGCATGTCCACGCCCTTCTCCTTTGCCAGTTCGTGGACTTCCTTGCAGGTGTTGATGCCCTCCACCACCTGACCGATTTCCTTCACGGTCTCGTCGATGGACTTGCCCTGGCCGATGGCCAGGCCCAGGCGGCGGTTGCGGGACTGATCGTCGGTACAGGTGAGAACCAGATCACCGAGGCCGGTGAGCCCGGTGAAGGTCTCGTCACGGGCGCCGAGGGCACGGCCGAGGCGTTGCATCTCGGCCAGTCCGCGGGCGATGAGCGCGGCGCGGGCGTTGGCGCCGAAGCCCATGCCGTCGGCGGTACCGGTGGCGATGGCCATGACGTTCTTCACCGCGCCACCGATTTCCACGCCGGTGATGTCGTCGCCGGTATAGGCGCGGAAGTGATCGTTGTGCAGGGCGCGGGCCAGCGCCAGCGCGAACTCGGTGTCCTGCGAGGCGACGGTGACCGCGCCCGGCAGCTTGCGCGCCACCTCTTTGGCAAAGGTGGGACCGGAGACGACGGCCATGGATACCGACGCGCCCAGCTCCTCCCGGGCCACTTCGTGCAGGAGCTTGCGGGTGCCGGGCTCCAGGCCCTTGGTGCCCCAGGCCACCTTCTGGCCCGGCTTGAGCAGGGGGGCCAGCTTGTGCGTGGTTTCCCGGAAGGCGTGGCTCGGCACCACGATCAGCACCACGTCCACGTCGTCGACGGCGGCGGCCAGATCGGCCGTGACCTGCAGCGAATCCGGAAAGGGAATGCCGGGCAGGTAGCGTTCGTTGGCCCGCTCGCGGCGCATGGCTTCGGCCGCGGATTCATGGTGGGCCCAGAGGGTCACCTCGTGACCGTTGTCGGCCAGCAGCATGGCCAGGGCGGTACCCCAGGAGCCGGCGCCGAGGACGGCGAAGCGCATGCTTCAGTGCGCCGGTGCCGGCTCGCCGCCGGCAGGTTGTTGCTGCTGGGCCAGATGCTGGGCGTAGAGCGCATCGAAGTTGACCGGAGCCAGCAGCAGGGGCGGAAAACCGCCCTTGGTCACCAGATCGGAGATGGCTTCGCGGGCGTAGGGAAACAGGATGTTGGGGCAGTAGCTGCCGAGCATGTGACCCATCTGCTGGTCGTCGAAACCGCTGATGTTGAAGATGCCGCACTGGTGGACCTCCACCAGAAAGGCGGTCTTGTCCTGGTTCTTCACGGTCACCGTCAGAGCCAGATCCACGTGAAAGACCCCTTCCTCCAGCGGATCGGCCTGGGTGTTGAGATCCAGGTTCACCTCCGGCTGCCATTCGCCGGTGAACACGGCCGGTGCATTGGGCGATTCGAAGGAGACGTCACGGACGTAGATTTTCTGGATGGCGAATTGTTGTTGGGCTTGTTCGGTCATGGATGCGGGCCGGCTGATGAGGGAATGGCGGGAAGATACAGGAGAAAAGGGCCGCCAGACAAGGTTGATTGGGTATTGCCGGTCAGATGTGCCTCCGGCAACCCGAAAAGTTTCATTCGCGTTACTTCGCGTCCATTCGCGGTTCAAACAAAACGCCGTTGTCCGGAATTCAGCCGAACTGCTTCGCCCAGCGCACCAGGTTCTGCAGATCCATGGCCCCGGCCTGACGGCCGAGTTCCTGGCCGCGCTTGAATACCGCCAGGGTGGGAATGGAGCGGATGCCGTAGCGGGCGGCAAGCTGTTGTTCCTGTTCGGTATTGACCTTGCCCAGGCGCATGTAGGGTTCGAGCTGGGCGGCGGCCTGCTGGAACACTGGCGCCATCATGCGGCAGGGGCCGCACCAGGGGGCCCAGAAGTCCACCAGTACCGGAATGTCGCTCTTGTTGATGTGCTGGTCGAAGTTGCCGGCATGCAGTTCCAGCGGCTTGCCGGTGAACAGGGGCCTGCCGCACTTGCCGCACTTGCCGCCGGCGGTCAGCTTGTCGCGCGGCACGCGGTTGACGCTGTCGCAGTTGGGGCAGACGATGTGCAGGGCGTCGCTCATGGTGTTCTCATTCCCGTCCGAGTTTGCGATCCAGTTCGCCGGCCGCCTCCAGGGCAAAGAGATCGTCGCAACCGCCCACGTGCTCGTCGCCGATGAAGATCTGGGGCACGGAGGTACGCTGCGCGCGCTGTTCCATCTCGGCCCGGCGGTCCGGGTGTTCGTCGATGCGGATGTCGGTGTAGGGCACGTTCTTCTGTTCGAGCAGCATGCGGGCGCGCACGCAATAGGGACAGAATTTGGTGCTGTACATGACCACGTCGGGCATGGCGGACTCCTTGTCGGGGTATTGTCAATGAACAGGGTCGAGAACCGAGGATCGAGGGCGGAGGCGGTCGAAGGCGTTCACCACGCTTTTCCTCGTCCCTCGTCACTTCCGGGTCAGCGGCAGGTTGGCGTTCTGCCAGGCCATGATGCCGCCGCTGAGGTTGTAGACCTTCTCGAAACCGTGTTTCTTCAACATCCCGGCCACGTGGCCTGACCGGCTTCCCGATCGACACACGAGTATGATGGGGCGGTTCCGCTCCTTTTCAAGTTCGTCCAGCCGCTTGGCCAGGGCGCTCTGGGGGATGTGTCTGGCGTTGAGGATGTGACCCGACTGATATTCGTTGGCCTCGCGCACGTCGAGCACCAGGGCGTTGTCGTGATTGATGAGGTTGACCGCTTCGGCCGGATCGACGGGCTGGTAACCCTTGAGGCGGCTGCCGAACAGGTTGAGGAACAGCATCACCAGGGTCACCGCGAGGGCGGCGAACAGCAGCAGGTTCTGGCTGACGAAGGTCAGAAAGTCTTGCACGGTTGCTCCTTGGGGGAAGACGGCTGTCGGGAATGCGCGCGGGCGCGGCGGCATTGTAGCAGGCCGGCGGGACGGCGCCAGCCCGGGGGGCGAGGGTTTTCAGTCCTGCTCGGGTGGACTGCAGAACACTTCCCGCATCATGCTGATCAGGCGCAGGGTGCGGGCGTCGCCGACCCGGTAGTAGACGCGGTTGGCGTCCTTGCGGGAATCGAGGATGCCCTTGTCCCGCAGGATGGCCAGATGCTGGGAGATGTTGCTCTGCGAGGTGCCCACGTGTTCGACGATGTCCTGCACGCTGATTTCGCGGTCCCCCAGGGTGCAGAGGATCTTCAGTCGCAGCGGGTGGGACATGGCCTTGAGCGAGCGGGAGGCGCGGTCGATGTCCTCGTCGCGGGTCAGCAGGGTGGTCGGTTCGGTGAGATTCATGATGTTCCTGCCCTGTGCGTGCTCGGTTCCGGTTGAGCGGGTGCCGTGAGGCGGCGGCCGGAGTGCCTTTTATCAATAAAACATTATACAATTATCTACCATTTGAGAAGTCCCAGGGCTCAATTCCCCGAAAATAATCACGCCTTTAGCCCCGAAAACCGGCCAGACCCGCCAATTCGGGGTATAATTTGGAACGAGTCCAATTCTTGATTAGTCACTTCACGAGCACCATATCGATTTCATGTCAGACAACGCCCGCATCAAGCCCATGGTCCTGGTGATCCTCGACGGCTGGGGATATTCCGAGTCCACGGACTACAACGCCATCGCCGCCGCCCGCAAGCCCAACTGGGACCGGCTGTGGGAGCGCTATCCCCGCACCTTCGTCCGGGGTTCCGGCGCCTCCGTGGGCCTGCCCGCCGAGCAGATGGGCAACTCCGAGGTGGGCCACCTGAACCTGGGGGCCGGGCGCGTGGTGTACCAGGAGTACACCCGGGTCAGCCGCTCCATCAAGACCGGCTCCTTCTTCACCAACCACACGCTGGTGGACGCGGTGGAACTGGCCAAGGAAAACGACAGGGCGGTGCACATCCTCGGCCTGCTCTCTCCCGGCGGCGTACACAGCCACGAGAACCACATCCACGCCATGGTGGAGCTGGCGGTGCGCCGCGGCGCCGGCAAGGTCTATCTGCACGCCTTCCTCGACGGGCGCGACACCCCGCCCAAGAGTGCCGAGGAATCCCTGCGCCGGATGCAGGACAAGTTCGACGAACTCGGCGGCGGCCGCTTCGCTTCCATGATCGGCCGTTACTACGCCATGGATCGCGACCATCGCTGGCCGCGCATCGAGAAGGCCTACGATCTCATCACCCTGGGCGAGGGCGAATACACCGCCCCCGACGCCCTGACCGGCCTGCAGCAGGCCTACGCGCGGGGCGAGACCGACGAGTTCGTCAAGGCCACCGCCATCGTGCCCGCGGGCAGCGAAGCGGTGAAGGTCGAGGACGGCGACGTGATCGTGTTCATGAACTTCCGCTCCGATCGCGCGCGGCAGATCACCCGCCCCTTCATCGAGCCCGACTTCGACTGTTTCGAGCGCAAGGTCTGGCCCCGGCTCGGCCGTTTCGTCAGTCTCACCGAGTACAACAGTCAGTACGACATCCCGGTGGCCTATCCGCCGGAGCGGCTGAAGAACGTGTTCGGCGAGTACGTCTCGGGCCTCGGCATGCACCAGCTGCGCATCGCCGAGACGGAGAAGTACGCCCACGTCACCTTCTTCTTCAACGGCGGGCGCGAGGAGCCCTTCGAGTTCGAGGATCGCATCCTCATCGACTCGCCCGACGTGGCCACCTACGATCTGCAGCCGGAGATGTCCGCCGGCGAGGTCACCGACAAGCTGGTGGCGGCCATCGAAAGTGACCGCTACGAGGTGATCATCGTCAACTACGCCAACCCCGACATGGTCGGCCATACCGGCAACTACGAGGCCACGGTCCAGGCCATCGAATACCTCGACGGCTGTCTCGGCCGGCTGGTGGAGGCCGTGCAGAAGCAGGGCGGCGAGATGCTGATCACGGCCGATCACGGCAACGCCGAACAGATGCGCGATCCCGACACCGGCCAGCCCCACACCGCCCACACCAGCAACCCGGTGCCGCTGATCTACGTGGGCCGGCCGCTGCAACTGAAACGCAACGGCGGCGCCCTGTCCGACATCGCCCCCACCATGCTGGAGCTGATGGGCCTGCCCCAGCCGGTGGAGATGAACGGCCACAGCCTCATCGATCACGGCGAGGAAGACAACGAACCGGCCGCCACCGTCACCCGCCAGGCCGGCTGATCCGCCGCCCGTTCGGCGGTATGATGGCCGCCATCGTGTTCCGTCCGAAAACCCTTCTCCTTGCCCTGCTGATGTCCTGCCTGCTGCCGGTCGGCGCGCAGGCCCTGTCCGAGGCCGAGCGCCAGGCCAAGGCGCGCGAGCTGGAACAGCTGCAGCAGCGTCTCGAGGCCCTGCGCCAGGAACGCGATGCCGTGCGCACCCGTTTCGACCGGGATCAGCGCGCCCTGCGAGAGGTGGAGCGGCGCATTGGCCGCACGGTGCGCGAACTGAAGCGGCTGGAGAAGCAGCTGCGCCGTCAGCGGGACAAGCTCGCAAGGCTGCGCAAACAGGAAGCCGGCCTGAAGCGCAGGCTCGCCACCCAGCGCGAACTGCTGGCCCGGCAGATCCGCGCCGCCTGGATGATCGGCAAGCAGGAATATCTCAAGCTGCTGCTCAACCAGGAGGATCCTGCCCGACTCGGCCGGACCATCACCTACTATCGGTATTTCAACCGGGCCCGCAGCCAGCGCATCGAATCGGTACGCACCACCCTGGCCGAACTCGAACGCGTTGCCGCCGCGGTGAAGACCGAGACGGCAAGGCTGGAGACACTGCGGGAGGAAACCCTGGCGCGGCAGGCGGCCCTGAAACGGGATCGGCAAAAGCGCCGCCAGGTGGTGGCCCGCCTGCAGGCGGAGCTGAAGGATCGCGAGCAGGCCATCGCCCACCTGCAGGCCAACGAGCAGCGCCTGCGCGACGTGCTCGAGGCCATCGAGGCCAGCCTGACCGATCTGCTGGCCGATACCGGGATGGAAAAGCCCTTCGGCAGCCAGCGTGGCAAGCTGCCCTGGCCGGTGCAGGGCAAGGTGCAGAAGCTCTACGGCAAGCGCCGGGCACGCTCCGATCTGAAGTGGAACGGCGTGCTCATCCAGGCCCGGGAGGGCCGCACGGTGCACGCCATCGCCCGGGGCCGGGTGGCCTATGCCGACTGGCTGCGTGGCTACGGCCTGTTGATCATCCTCGATCACGGCGACGGTTACATGAGCCTGTATGGCCAGAACCAGAGCCTGTTCAAGGAAGTGGGCGACTGGGTGGAGGCCGGCGAGCCCATCGCCAGCGTGGGGCGCAGCGGCGGCCAGCAGCGCAGCGCCCTGTATTTTGAAATCCGTCACAACGGCCGGCCGGCCAACCCGCTGCGCTGGTGCAGCCGGCCACCGCCACGGCGGGGCTGAGGTGGTGGGTACAGGTCGATTCCGGTAATATCCGGCGGACAGCCGCGTCCCGCGCATTGAAAAGGATCACCGCCCCTTCGGGCCCAGGAGAATCTCGAACATGAGTGCAACGACCCGCAACCTTCTCATTCTCTTCGTCGGTCTGCTGCTCGGCGTTTCGCTGGCGCTGACCCACGGCGTGCTGGCCGAGCGCACGGTGCGCACGCAGGCGACCGGGCTGCCGCTGGACATGGTGCGCACCCTCAGCGAGGTGTTCGGCAAGATCAAGGCCAACTACGTCGATCCGGTGGACGACAAGACCCTGCTGGAGAATGCCATCCGTGGCATGGTTACCGGGCTGGATCCCCATTCGTCCTATCTGGACCGGAAGGACTTCGAGGAACTGCGGGTCGGCACCACCGGCGAGTTCGGTGGCCTGGGCATCGTGGTCGGCATGGAGGACGGTTTCGTCAAGGTCATTTCGCCCATCGACGACACCCCGGCGCAACGGGCCGGGGTGCAGGCCGGTGATCTGATCATCCGTCTCGACGACACGCCGGTGAAGGGCCTGACGCTGGATCAGGCGGTGGCCATCATGCGCGGCAAGCCGGGTACGAAGATCACCCTGACCATCGTGCGCGAGGGCGAGGAGAAGCCGCTCAAGATCACCATCACCCGCGCCAAGATCCGGGTCAAGAGTGTGAAGTCGAAGGTGCTGGAGGATGGCTACGACTACGTGCGCATCTCCCAGTTCCAGGAACGGACCGCCAGCGATCTGCGCAAGGCCATCGCCAATCTGCGCAAGAAGAACGGCGGCAAACTCAAGGGCCTGGTACTGGATCTGCGCAACAACCCCGGTGGCCTGCTCGACTCCGCCGTGGCCGTGTCCGACATCTTCCTCGACCAGGGCGTGATCGTCTCGGTCAAGGGCCGCACCGAGGACAACAAGCTGGTGCGCTCGGCCAAACCGGGTGATCTGATCAAGGGCGCGCCCATCGTGGTGCTGGTCAACGCCGGTTCGGCCTCCGCGTCCGAGATCGTCGCCGGCGCCCTGCAGGATCATCGCCGCGCCATCATCATGGGGCAGCGGACCTTCGGCAAGGGTTCGGTGCAGACGGTGATCCCCATCGGCAACGACACCGCCATCAAGCTCACCACCGCCCGCTACTACACCCCGTCCGGTCGCTCCATCCAGGCCGAGGGCATCGAGCCCGACATCGTGCTCGACAATCTGAAGATCCAGGCGCGGGAGGACGGCTTCAAGCCGCTGACCGAAGCGGATCTGTCCGGTCATCTGGCGAACCCCAACGGCAAGAAGAACGGCAAGAAGCCGAAGTCGGACAAGGAAGATGGCAAGAAGCTCGTTACGGAAGACTATCCGGTCTACGAGGCCCTGATCGTGCTCAAGAGCCTCAACCTGCTGGAGTCGCGCAAGTAGCCGTGGCCAGGCGGCCGGTGCGACGGAGGGCGGGCATGCTTCTCGGCATGCTGGGCCTCTTCGCCGTCACCGGTCGGGCACTGGCCGCGCCCGTCATTGGCCTGATCATCGACGACATCGGCTGGCGGGCCGCCGACGGGCGCCGGGCCGTGCAGCTGCCGGGCGCGCTCACCCTGGCCTTTCTGCCCCATGCGCCCCATTCCCGCGCCCTGGCCGAGGAAGCGCATCGCCTTGGCAAGGAGATCATGCTGCACCTGCCGATGGAGGCCAGCAACGGCAAGCGGCTCGGCCCCGGCGGACTGACCGAAGCGCAGAGCGAGAAGGACTTCAAGCGTACGGTGTTCGCCGGGCTGGCCTCGGTGCCCCACGTGCGCGGCGTCAACAATCACATGGGCAGTCGCCTGACCGCCGATCCCCTGCGCATGCGCTGGCTGATGCAGACGCTGATGTTCCGCAACGATCTCTATTTCGTCGACAGCCGCACCACGGCCGCCTCGGTGGCGGAACGGGAGGCGGCGGCCCGTGCCCTGCCGGTCACCCATCGTGACGTGTTCATCGACTATGAAGACGACACCGCGGTCATCGAAACCCAGTTGGCGAAGCTGCTGGCGCGGGCCCGCCGCAAGGGCAGCGCGCTGGGCATCGGTCATCCCCTGCCGCGCACCCTCGACGCCCTGGAACGCTGGCTGCCGACGCTGCACGCCAGCGGCGTGAAGCTGGTGCCGGTGTCGGTCCTGATCGAACAGCGAAATGCACAACGGAGGAATCCCACATGGCAAGCGTCCTCGTCCCCCTCGCTGAAGGTTGCGAAGAACTCGAAGCCATCACCATCGTCGATCTCCTGCGGCGCGCCGGCATCGAGGTCGTCACCGCCGGTCTCCGGGATGGACCCGTGCGCTGCAGTCGTGGCACGGTAATCGTCCCGGACACGACGCTCGATGCGGTCATGGACCGCGACTTCGACATGCTGGTCCTGCCCGGCGGCCTGCCCGGCGCCGACAACCTGAACGCCGATCCCCGCATCCGCGAGCTGCTGAAGAAACTGGCCGATTCGGGCCGCTGGACCGGCGCCATCTGCGCTGCGCCCAAGGTCCTCGCCAGCGCCGGACTGCTCGACGGCCGTCATGCCACCTCCTACCCGGGCAGCCTGGACGGCAGCCCGGTAAAGGACATGGTCTACGAGGAAAAACCGGTGGTCATCGACGGCAAGGTCGTCACCTCCCGCGGTCCCGGCACGGCCATGGACTTTGCGCTCACGCTGATCGAACTGCTGGCAGGCAAGGGCAAGCGGGACGAGGTGGAGAAGGCGTTGATGCGGCCTTGAGACATGAAAACCCAACGCGAAGGCGCGAGAAAGCCCGTTGTTTGATCGTCACGTGTAGGAGCAGCGCAAGCCGCGATCCATGCAGGCACGTGTGGCGAGGGCCGAGGAAAAACGAGGTAATCGGCTTCGACAACCTCGCCACTCGGCCCTCGTCCCTCGGCACTATTCTGTCGCGGCTTGCGCCGCTCCTACATGACAAAGGCGCTCTGCAAATCCTTTGCGTTGAAGTCCTCTATTCCGACGCCACCGGAATGATCTGTTCCGGATCGATCAGCAGGCAGTCCTCGCCCTTGTCGTTGCTCAGGTAGCCGTTGAACAGGCGTTCGCTGTGGTCGGCCAGGGGCAGTCCGACGTCGGACAGCGGGAGCAGGCGTTCGCGGGGATAGGTGATGACGTCATTGATCTCGTCGATCTTGAGACCCACCATGGGGGTTTCGCCGTCGGTGGTGAGGTTCAGGACCACGTCGCGGATCGATTCCTTGAGCTGGACGCGGGCATGGTGGAAGGTCTTGCGCAGGCGGCGCAGGACGGTGTTGCGGGCGATGTCCAGCCGGTAGAGGGCTTCGTCCGTGTCACCGCGGGCCTTGAGTTCGAGCAGTTCGTCGGCCAGGGCGTGGATCTGCCGGTGGGGTTCGTCGAAGCGTTCGAGGATCTCGGCAAAGGCGGCATCCCGGGTGGTGAAGCCGTCATACCACTTGCCGAAGGCGCACTGGTGCGGATCGCGGGCCTTGGTGAAGGGCACGTCGGTCCTGATTGATTCCTCGAGGGCGTCGAGCCAGTCGAGGTGATCCTGTTCGCGCGCCTGCAGGATGTCGAGCAGTTCGGTCTTGTACTGGCCGCCGGAGACGATGTCGAACATGGCGGCCAGATCATAGATGGCCACCGGCTTGCCCCGGTAGCGGGTTGCACCGAGCAGGCCGCGGCCCTTGATGGGCGTGGGTTTGAGATCGGCGAGATTCTGGGTGACGGACAGGACATTGTGAACCGGTACGGCAAGCATCTGTTCGCCGACCCAGAAGGTGAAGGCGGTGAGGTCTTCGGCTTGATCGCCGCTGGCGGTCGGGGTCGGGCTCGCCATCTGCATGGGCAGGCTCCTGTGGCGCTGGCATGTGTGTCGATCGCTTATCGGCGCAGGCCGGGCGATCTTGAGCCGGCCGACTCAGTAGCGGCGCAACTGGCCGACCAGTCGGCCCTGGATGCGAACCCGCTCGGGGGAATACTGCTGGGGCGCGAGTTCGGCGTTTTCGGGGATGAGCAGGATGTCGCCGTCCGGCAGGTGTTTGAGGCGTTTGAGCGTGGCGTTCTCGTCGTCCACAAGGGCCACCACCACCTCGCCGTCGTCGGCGGTGTCGGTACGTTCGATGATCACCCAGTCGCCGTCGAGGATGCCCATGTCGATCATGGAATCGCCCTTCACCTGCAGGGCATAGCGATCCTCGGCCACGAACAGGGCGGCCAGATCCAGTTCTTCCTGATCCGGCACGGCTTCGATGGGGTGGCCGGCGGCAATCCGGCCTGCCAACGGGAGGGTCGTGGAGGGGGATTCATTGGCAAGCCGGATACCGCGCCAACCGCGTTCGACATGCTCGAGGACGCCCTTGTTCTTGAGCGACTGCACGTACCTGTGCACCGTACCCTTCGACCGGATCCCCATGGCCGCGCCGATTTCCGTCAGCGTTGGCCCGACTCCATGCTGGGCGATATAGCCGCGGATGAAGCGAAGGATGCGGGTTTCCAGTTGGGTGAGCATGCGTGTTCTCCGAACGTTCTCAAGTGTAGAGAACGTTCCGAGAACTGTCAAGTTTTTTGATTAGGTGTTTGGAACACGGAGGGCACGGAGACACGGAGGGCACGGAGATTGTTGATTTTGAAGGTTGGTTTCAGATCGCCGCGAGTAAACGGAATCGAAAAACCTGACGACTCAAAATGAACAAAAACCTCCGTGCCCTCCGTGTCTCCGTGGCCTCCGTGTTATTTCCACCTCCCTGAAAAAGAAGCCTGTTACCGCGTCCACCCCCAGAGCAGGACGAGGAGGCCGGCGGTGGCGGTGGTGGCGGGGATGAGGAGGGGGAGTTGGGGATAGAGGATGGCGGCGGTGACGAGGAGGCCGGTGCCGGTGATGGCGGTGGTGGTGCGGCGGTTGGCGGTGCGGATTTCGCGCTGCAGGGATTCGATCTGGTCGGCCGGCAGGCGGGTTTCGAGTTCGCCGTTGGCGGCCTTTTCCACCACTTCGTAGAGCTTGTTGGGCAGGGCCGGCAGGCGTTCGGACCACAGGGGCGCGTTTTCCCTGATGTGCCGCAGGAAGGCCTTGGGGCCGAGCTGGTTGCGCATCCAGCGTTCGAGGAAGGGCTTGGCGGTGGTCCAAAGGTCGAGCTGGGGATAGAGCTGGCGGCCGAGGCCCTCGATGTTGAGCAGGGTCTTCTGCAGCAGCACCAGTTGCGGCTGCACTTCCATGTTGAAGCGCCGGGCGGTCTGGAACAGGCGCAGCAGCACCTGGCCGAAGGAAATCTCGGCCAGCGGGCGGTCGAAGATGGGTTCGCACACGGTGCGGATGGCCGATTCGAACTCGTCCACGCGGGTGTCTTTCGCCACCCAGCCCGAGTCGATGTGCAGTTGCGCCACGCGCCGGTAGTCGCGGTTGAAGAAGGCCAGGAAGTTCTCGGCCAGATAGCGCTGGTCGGTGGCCGAGAGCACGCCCATGATGCCGAAGTCCACGGCGATGTACTGGCCCTCGGGGGAGACGAAGATGTTGCCCGGGTGCATGTCGGC
>JALVBM010000537.1 GCA_027010665.1 Chromatiales bacterium | reverse complement strand
CGCCCCGCTGGTGGACTTCTACGAGAAGGAAGGCCTGCTGGTGAACGTCAACGCCACCTCCTCCGAGGCGGTGATCGACGCCATCAAGCAGAAGCTCGGCATGTAAGCCTGCTTCATGCCGGCAAGGAAGAAGGCGGGGAATTCCCCGCCTTTTTCATTTCCGGGGCGTGAAAAGCTTCAACGCAAAGACGCGAAGGCGCAAAGAACGCAAAGTTTTGTCATTGTAGGCGCGGCGCCCTCGCCGCGCCTACACCAAAGAATCGCAACGCATTGCCCAGCCGGATCCGCTCTGCCACGTCCGGCGGCAGTTTCGCCAGCCAGCGATGCTGGTAGGTGAACATGCGATCGTAGTGCTGCCAGCCCTGATCGGCTTCGTCCCACTTGTAGACCTGGTGTGCATTCCAGACCGGATCGGTGCCGGTCATGATGCGGTCGGCATGCCGGATGATGAAATCGCGCCATGCGGGCGACAGGGTGCCATCCTCGTCGGCGAAGCCGCCGTAGTGCCAGGGATCCCGGGCCGCAAAATCGAGCCAGACGTTGGGACAGGCCCCCAGCAACGGTTCGAGTTCATCCGGCCCCAGGATGCCGCCGGCGTGGGCCCAGAGAAAGCGCACGTCGGCATACTGCCGGCACAGGGGCAGAAAATAGCGGTGGCTGGAGGCATCGGTATGAATCAGCACCGGCACGCGAAATTCCTGTGCCAGTTTCAGCAGCCCCTGCACCACCGGGTTGTCGCGCCGGGGGCCGAGCCCGGCCGTCAGGTGCATCTCGCCCAGGCCGGCATAGTCGCCGGAGGCCAGCGCCGCCCTGGCCTGTTCGACCACCTCGGGATCGAAGAACCAGTCGTGCCGGTTGCCCGCCCGATAGTAGGGCGACCACAGGGCCATGATGCGGCCGCCACCGGCAGCGACCAGTTTCCGGGCAAACGCCGAGGGCACGCTGGAGACCACGCCCAGCACCACATTCCGCTCGCGCAGCATGTCCGCCGCCTCTTCGGCACTGATGGTCTCCGCATGATCCCAGTTGTAGTGCAGATGCACATCGGCAAAGGGCGGCCAGGCCGGTTTCGACGTGGCACAGGCGGTCAGCAGGGAAGACAGCAGCAGAACGAGTGGAGAGAGCCTTGCCAGCATGTGTCCCCCGACAGGTTTGGGCGCGGGCATGTCGCGCTGCTTGATTCTGGGCCGATGACGGGTTGGACCATGAGTATGGTGTACGGTTCGAGGGGAAGTACGGTAACCAGGGAATGGATTGGTCCAGGGTGTTCCTTGCTAACGCACTATCGCGGCGAGGGTGCCGCTCCTACAATTATTAAATGTCTCATAATTATCTTGACGCAAATTTTATGTAGGAGCGGCGCGAGCAGCCAAAAAGTACCCCATCGCGGCTCGCGCCGCTCCTACAGGTCGTAACCGGCAAATTTCAGTCTGGATGATTATGAGACTTTCAATAATTACAACAATCTTTGCGTCCTCTGCGCCTTCGCGCCTTTGCGTTGAGGTTTTCACCCC
>JALVBM010000536.1 GCA_027010665.1 Chromatiales bacterium | reverse complement strand
GGCAGGGGCTGCACGTTCTGGTTCTGTCTGCCGGTGGGGCGGTAGCGGGTGGCCGGGATCGGGTAACGGGTAACAATGTTGCCGCAAGCGTTTTTGGATTACCTGCAGGAGCGGCGCTCAGCAGCGACAAAACAGGGCCGAGTGGCGAGGGACGAGGGCCGAGGAAAAGGCAGTGATTCGGCTTCGATGAACCTAACAGCTACCTGTAGGAGCGGCGCCCTCGCCGCGATGGAACGGTGGCAGGTTGCTGGTATCTGGTAGCCGGGAAAACGAGGTTGGTTATCCCGGTAACCAGCTACCCACATGTCGCGGCGAGGGCGCCGCTCCTACACGCGATCTTCCTGCTCCAATCGCTAATGATCATTTCGATACCATCCGAAACGTCTCACCGTTTCTTCCCCACCACCTCGTTGAGTTCCGGAATTTCGTAATCGGCCAGGGGATCCTCGACAACCGGCGATGACGTCGCCGGTTCGTTGGCGGCCAGTGCCCGGCGCAGGCGGGCCATCTCGTCCTGCATGCGCTGCTCGCCCTCGGCATGGCCGCCTTCGTACATGGAGGCGTATTCGGCCAGCATGTTCTCCATGGTCGCCAGCGCCTCGGCCAGATCGGCCTCGAGTCTTTCCACCTGCGCCTGCAGGCGGCGATTCTCCTCGCGCAGGCGCACGGGTGAACCGGGCGGCAGGGTCTTGTCCTCGGCTTCCGGATCGCCTTCGCTGAGGCTGCGCCAGGCCCGCAGCAGGGCGCGCAGATCGTCGTCGAAGCGGCCGATGCCGGTCCGGTCACGCCCCAGGAACATGCCCATCACCTTGCGATAGAGGGATTTCTCGTGGTCGATGAGTTCCTTCGCCTTGTCGCCGGCATCGGTTTCCGACAGACCATAGACCTCCGTCAACGCCCGGAGAATGGCGCTTTCGTGATCGCTCGCGCTCTTCTTCAGGCGCTTCGCCAGTTGCATGGTCCGGGCCCGGTCGATCCGGCGGGCCCGCGCCTGCAGGTGCAGCAGGACGACGAAGGCGATGCTCACCACCAGACCGATTTCGGCCGCCGTGATGAGGGCACTGGTCAGCCAGGCGCTCACAGTTGCATCGCCAGTTCGTCCTGGGCCTGCCCGCGCCGGCGCAGGCGCTTCCACAGCAGCCAGCCGCCAAGGCCCGCCACGGCCAGGACCAGATTGATGATCAGGGTCAGCATCAGGATCCGGGTCCAGTCGGTGCCTGCCGTTTCGCCGGCCTCGTCGGGATGGTCCGCCGCGGGTGCCGGCGTCTCGGAACCATCACCCTCGTGGCCTTCCGGCGCCGCGGCGTGAGCGTTCTCGCTCTCGGCCGCCGGCGGGGGATGTTCGGCTGCCGGTGCTCCGGTTCCGTGTCCGCTCTGTTCACCGGCCGGATGCGTTGCCACCGCGCCGGGCAGCATGACCGTGTATGACGCCTCCACCGTCTTGCCGTGGAGGCGCCTGGCCTTCACCCTCACGCCAAAGGGCTGGCCGGCCAGCGACGCCGGCAGCGTCAGCCCCCAGACGTGCTCGCCGGTCCGGGGCAGGGGCTCGCCCGTGTCCTCGCGCAGCACCGCGACGCTGTCGGGCTCCACCAGCAGGATCTCCGGTTGCACGCTCAGCTCGAAACCGCCCTCGGAGGCGACCACGGCCAGGCGCGCCAGCGCCGGCAGGATGCGAAACACATGGCGGCGTTCGCGCTGGAAGGTGGCGCCGTCGGCCCGGATCACCAGTTCGTGTTCGCCGGCCTCGCGGGTGTCGCGCAGCACCACACCGTAGATCCCGTCCCCGGCCTTGCCGTCTTCGGTCTGGCCATCGTCCGCCAGCTTCCATTCGCTCGGCGGCGCATCGGGCGCGCGCCGATCCAGCACCCGGAACTGCACCAGATCGAGAAAGTCGCGCCGCGTGACCGGCCGCCCCTTCTCCGCCAGCCAGGCCTTCACCGGCAGGGGATCGCCGACCAGCAGGTTGGCGGGCAGGGGAT
Organism: Chromatiales bacterium; assembly: GCA_027010665.1. Classification (GTDB taxonomy): domain Bacteria; phylum Pseudomonadota; class Gammaproteobacteria; order UBA6429; family Thiohalophilaceae; genus JALSSV01. The sequence continues at coordinate 4,964 of JALVBM010000536.1, read as the reverse complement.
CGGCTTCCAGCGCCAGATCGGTGAGCACCAGCACCCGGTTGTCCGGATCGCTGCGGGTGGCAAGGCGCCAGGTGCCGGTGGCCGGCCGGCGCACGGTGACCAGATCGTAGGTGTCCTCGTGATACCAGCTCACGGTATCGGGGGCATGGGCCTCGTCGAAGGCCTTGCCATCGGGCGGGTGGATCCTCAGGGGCGGATCGTCGGGACGGCGGAACACCACCACGGTCATCTCCTTCACCCCGTCGTCCACTTCGAAGCGGTTGCCCTCGATGGGCAGCGACGGCCGGGGCGCCGCCTTGTCGAACATCTGCAGGAAGATCCGCTGCAGATCCGCGGCCGACGTGGCCTCGGCGAACCAGCCGCCGGTGGTCGCCGACAGGCGTTCCAGCAGTTCCCGATCCACCCGCGCCGACAGCGCCACGGTATGCACCTTCACCCCCGCAGCTTTCAGCTGCGGCAGCAGTTCGTCGAGCACGCGGCGCCGGGAGAGTTCGTCCACCTCGGCATCGCGGGCGATGTCCACCTTGCCGTCGGTGAGCAGCACCAGATGCCGGGCATAGCGGGGATCGGGCCGCCGCCAGTTGAAGGCCGCCTTCTGGATGACCTCCTCGATGTTGGTGTAGCGCCCGCGGGAATGGATGCGATCCGCCTCCGCCCGCGCCCGGGCCTTCCAGGCCGGCGTCACCCGCCCCCAGGGGACCGCCATGTTCACGTACTGCCCGAAGGTCCACACCCCCGCCCGGCTGCCCTCCGGCAGCAGCCCGGTGAGCAGCTTCAGCGCCGGCCGCCGCAGGTTCTGCGGATCGCTCTGCTTCATGCTCCCCGAGATGTCCACCGCCACCCGCACGTCGGGCACCGGCGCGGCCTGCACGACCGCGCCCCACATCATGGCGACGAGGCAAAACGGGATTCTCATGCCGACATTTGCGGCCGCCGGCGGGAAAACTGAACCGCCGGGCGGCGCGCATCGGCAACGAGAATGCAAGCCGTTGTTTTTACAACGCCATTTCCCGAAATCCAGGCATGAAAAAAGCAGCCCGGAGGCTGCTTTTTTTCGTATCCGCGGTTCGCGCCTCAGCCGGACAGGATCACCGAGAAGAAGCTCAGATAGGCAATGATCACCAGAGCGATGATGAAGGTCAGCGGAAAGTTGTCGAAGGTGAACATGTCTTTCATGGAAGGTGTCCTGTGCAGAAATCCGGATTGCACGCATTCTAATCGACGCCCGACCCGGCATCAAGGTTCATTCGGGCCGTGGGCCAAGGATCGGGCTCGAACATGCAGAACACGGAGGGCACGGAGACACGGAGATCACGGAGGTTGTTTGTTGTTGTACCCGTCGAAACCAGTACGACGATCCAATATTTTTCTCGTCTCCGTGTCCTCCGTGTCTCCGTGCCCTCCGTGTCATTTCCAGCAAACGCGGATCATGTCTCGTCCGATGACGAGTCCCGCCGACCCGGGATGCGCGGATCGTCGTCGTCCATGAGGATGCGGTGGGCCGGGCCTTCGAGGTCGTCGAACTGGCCGCTGCGTACGGCCCAGACGAAGGCCCAGATGGCCACGCCGAGGAACAGCATGCCGAGGGGGACGAGCAGGAAGAGGATACTCATGCGGGGCGGACTCCGGGGGGCGGGCGGGTTGCGGAGGCGTCAGTATAGCGCCGGTTGAGGCGCAGCGCATTGACCACCACCACCAGCGAGCTGGCCGACATGCCGATGGCGGCCATCCACGGGGCCACGTAGCCCATGGCGGCCAGGGGCAGGGCCACGGCGTTGTAGACCACGGCCCAGCCGAGGTTCTGGCGGATGATGCGCAGGCTGTCGCGGGCCATGCCCACGGCCTCGGGCAGATGGGCGAGGCGCTCGGAGAGCAGGATCATGTCGGCGCTGGCCTGGGCGAGCTGGGTGCCGCTGCCCATGGCCAGGGAGACGTTGGCGCCGGCCAGCACCGGCGCATCGTTGACGCCGTCACCGACCATGGCCACCACCGCGCCCTGGGCCTGCAGGGCGCGCAGGCCGGCCAGCTTGTCCTCGGGGCGCATGCGGGCGCAGAAGTCGGCGATTTCCAGCTCCCGGGCCACCGCGGCCACTGCCGCCTCGCTGTCGCCGCTGTAGAGCAGCGGCGTGAGACCGAGCCGGCGCAGCTCGGCGATGGCCTCGCGGGCGCCGGGGCGCAGTTCGTCCCGCAGGCGGAACACGGCCAGCAGGCCCTGCTCGTCGCCGAGCAGGATCTCGGTGGCGCCGTCGTCGCCCGGCGCGGGCGGCTCGCTGCCTGAGAGGGACGCCACCCAGGCCGGCTGGCCGATACGAAGACGGCGGCCGTTCACCACGCCCTCGATCCCCTGCCCCGGCTCGGCGCGGGCATCGCTGACCGGCGGTCGTTCGTCGGGCGCAACCCGCAGGATGGCCCGGCCCAGGGGATGCTCCGAGGCCTGCTCCAGCGCCCCGGCCAGTCCCAGACAGGCCTCTGCGGATTCCTTGCCGAGCGGCTCGGTGGCCACCAGCCGCAGGCGGCCCTCGGTCAGGGTGCCGGTCTTGTCCAGCACCATGTGGGTGGCCCGCGCCAGTGTCTCGAGGGCATGGCCGCGGGTGGTGAGCACGCCGAGCCGGGTGAGCGAGCCGGTGGCGGCGGTGAGCGCCGCCGGCGTGGCCAGCGACAGAGCGCAGGGACAGGTAACCACCAGCATGGACAGCACGATCCAGCCGGCCTCGTCCGGCGCATGCTGCCACCAGTACCAGCCGACACCGGCCGCCAGCAGCAGGATCACGCCGACGAACACCCCGGCGATGCGATCGGCCAGCCCGGCCAGGCGCGGCTTTTCCGACTGGGCCCGATCCAGCAGCCGCTGGATGGCGGCCAGCACCGTCTCCTCGCCCACCTTTTCGATCCGGATCACCAGCGGACTCTCCACGTTCACCGAACCACCCACCACCCGGTCGCCGGGGCCGCGGGGCACGGGCACGCTCTCGCCGGTGAGCAAAGACTCGTCCACGCTGGAGCGACCCTCGAGCACCCGGCCGTCGGCCGGAACCGACTCGCCCGGCTTGACCCGCACCCGGTCGCCCGGCGCCAGATCCGCCACCGCCACGGTCTCCTCGCCGGTATCGGTCAGGCGGGTCGTCATTGCCGGCAGCAGCTTGACCAGTTCCTCCGCCGCCTGCCCGGCGCGATGGCGGGCGCCCATTTCCAGAAAGCGGCCGGCCAGCAGAAAGAAGGTGAACATGGTCACCGAATCGAAATAGACCTCGCCCCGGTTGGTGAGGGTGGCCCAGCTGCTGGCCAGGTAGGCGCCGCCGATGGCCAGCGCCACCGGCACGTCCATGCCGAGCTGGCGGCGGCGCAGATCCCGCAGGGCCGAAGTGAAGAAGGGCCGCGCCGAATAGAACACCACCGGCGTGGCGATGACCAGGCTTACCCAGCGGAAGAAGATCTGCATGCGGTCTTCCATGCCGGTGTAGTCGCCGGCATACAGGGCCACCGCCACCATCATCACCTGCATGGCGCCGAGGCCGGCCACGGCCAGGCGCTTGAGAGCCTGGGCCCGTTCCCGCTTGTAGAGCTGTTCCTGGCGCCCCGGATCGAAGGGATGGGCGATGTAGCCGATCTCGGAGATGGCGCGCAGGATGTCCGACAGGTGGATGCGTGTGTCGTCCCACTTCACCGTGGCGCGGTGAGTGGCGTAGTTGACGCGAAACTCGACGACGCCCGGCAGGGCATTGACGTGGCGCTCGTTGAGCCAGACACAGGCGGCGCAGACGATGCCCTCGAGGATCAGCGAGGCCTGCTTGACGTTGGCCTCGTCCGCCGCGCGCACGAAACTGCGCTGTACCTGCGGCTGGTCGTAGATGTCGAGATCCTTGAGCGCCGCCGGCACCAGTTCCCGCGCGGTGGGCGCGGTGGCGGTGCGATGCTGATAGTAGCTCTCGAGGCCGCCATCGACGATGGCCCGGGCCACCGCCTGGCAACCGGGGCAACACATGCGCCGGGTCTGCCCCGCGATCTCCACCGTGTAGTCGCTGCCCTCGGGCACGGGCAGGCCACAGTGGAAACAGCTGGGTGCGTCTTCGGCCATGATCAGGCGGGTGGTTCGGCCACCGTGGTACGGGCGTTGTACTCGTGCAGGATGTCCCCCTTGCCAATCTTCACATGCACGTTCCAGCGCCCCGGCTCCGGCAGGGTCACGCGCACCTCGTAGCGACCCGGCGCCACCTCGGCCATGCGAAAGGCCTGATCCAGCCGCACGTTGCCGGGGCGCATGAAGCGGCCCTCGATGCGGGCCTCGCGGATCGGCTGCGCATCCTTGTCGGCCAGTTCGAGACGGAACACCGCCGGCTCCCCGGCACGGATGCCGCCCACCCAGCCCTCGCGGATCCGCCAGTTGCGCAGCCGCTGGGCTTCCATGCGTTCCAGCCATTCGTTGAAGGCCGCTTCCCGTTCCTGGTAGTTGCGCGCCACCGTGCCGGGAAAGTGGGAACTGACCCCGCCGCCGCTGCGCGGCTTCGGCAGCAGCCGGGCGGCCAGTTCACTGTCCACCCCTTTCTGGGCCAGCATCACGAACACCGAATCGATGGCCACCACAAAGGCAAAGAACAGGATGATCAGCGCCGGCGCCCAGTGGAAACGCCGGGATTCCCCCTCACGAGACTCGCGCACGCTGAAGATGATGCCCAGCGCATAGGCGCTGATGAGATAGATGGCGATGTGAATGGCGAACACGTCGCCACCCGGCCACCAGAGGATGGCCACCGGCACGTACACGCCGATGACGGCCAGGGCCACCACCAGCGCGGCACCCTTGGCATCGAAACGGGTGAAGCGGTAGAGGGCAAAGAAAACGATCAGGATGGCCATCACCCCGCCGAACAGGCTGCCGACCAGATCACCCATCCTGTTTTCCTCCTCTCACCTGCGCCGGGGGCGTGTAGAACTGCGTGCCGTGTTCGACCACGGGGGCATCGGTT
>JALVBM010000535.1 GCA_027010665.1 Chromatiales bacterium | reverse complement strand
ACGATCAGGATGGCCATCACCCCGCCGAACAGGCTGCCGACCAGATCACCCATCCTGTTTTCCTCCTCTCACCTGCGCCGGGGGCGTGTAGAACTGCGTGCCGTGTTCGACCACGGGGGCATCGGTTCGGTTCACCGGCTGGAGCACGAAACGGAAGGATTCGCGCACCTGGCGAATGTGCCGGGGATCGCGCCGCACCTTCACCTGCACCTGCAGCGAATGCTCGGGCCGCAGGGTCAGTTCGCGGAAGTTGCCGGCATCGAGTTCCGCGGAAGGCTCCAACCCCTTCAGCTCCAGCCGGTAGGTCAGGGTCTCGTCGGTCTTGTTGTTGACCTTGATGCGATAGCGGTTCTGCACCCGGCCGTCGGAGAGGATCACCGCCAGCGGCTGGCGCACCTGGTAGACCGCCAGCTCCACCTCGGGGCGATGGGTCACGCTCCAGACCAGGGCACCGATGGTGATCAGCAGCGCCAGGCCATAGCCGATGTTCTTGGCGTTGAGCAGCCGCGTGGGCTTGCCTTCCAGTGCATTCTCCGAGGTATAGCGTACCAGTCCACGGGGATAGCCGATGGAATCCATGATGGTGTCGCAGGCGTCGATGCACAGGGCACAGGAGATGCACTGGTACTGCAGGCCGTCACGAATGTCGATGCCCACCGGGCACACCTGGAAGCAGTAGCTGCAGTCGATGCAGTCGCCCACGCCCTGTTCGATGCGCTCCTCGCGTTTCATCAGCCCCTTGCGCGGTTTCTGCCGACCCTTCTCCCGTTCACCCCGTTTCGCATCGTAGGCGATGATCAGGGTGTTGGGATCGAACATCACCCCCTGGAAGCGGGCATAGGGGCACATGTAGGTGCACACCTGCTCGCGGGCGAGGCCCGCCATCACGTAGGTGGTGAGGGTCAGGAACCCCGCCGTGGCATAGGCCGCAAACGGCGCCTGGCCGGTGAGCATCTGCTCGAGCAGCACGGGCGCATCGCCCCAGTAGAGGACGAAGGTGACGCCGGTGGCCACGGCGATCAGCAGCCAGGCCAGCCAGGTCAGGCCGTACTTGAGGATCTTGCCGCCGCTCCAGGGCGCCTTGGCCAGTTTCATGCGCGCGTTGCGATCGCCCTGGATCCAGCGTTCCACGAACATGTAGAGATCGGTCCACAGGGTCTGGAAACAGAAGTAGCCACACCAGACCCGCCCGGCCAGGCCGGTAACGAAGAACAGCAGCAGCGCGAAGATGATCAGGATCCCCGCCAGCCAGAAGATGTCCTGGGCGTAGACCACCAGATCGAAGATGTAGAACTTGCGGCCGACCAGATCGAACAGCACGGCCTGGTCCGGGGCGTTGTCCCGCTCCCAGCGCAGCCAGGGCAGCAGGAAGTAGACCGCGTAGGCGAGCAGGAGAACGGCGGTCTTGAGGGTGCGAAAACGGCCTTTCACGCTGCGCGGATAGACCGGGATGCGGGCTTGATACTGGGGCTGGTCGGTCATGTCACTCATACAGGGACGGCGGCGCCGCCATAACGACGACGGGAGGACGCTCCCCGCCGTTGGCGGGGAAGGCCCTCCCGTGCCAGGTTGTGTGCCTGCCGGCGGAAGCGGCCTACTGGCCGCCGCCGAGCTCGTGCACGTAGAAGGTCAGGATCTTGATCTCCGTATCGGACAGGCGGCCCTTCCAGGCCGGCATGGTGCGGGTCTTGCCGTTCTCGACCACTTCACGCACGGCGTTGCGCTTGCCGTCGAGGCTGTTGGCCAGCGGCACCTTGGCGATGGTCCAGATCTGATCGGTCAGGTTGGCCGCGCCCAGGAACTTCTGGCCCTTGCCGTCCTGGCCGTGACAGGCGGCGCAGTTGTTCATGAACACGCTCTTGCCGCGGGCGGCCTTCTCGGCGTCCACCTGCTCGCCGGAGAGGCTGAGCACGTACTCCACCACGTCCTCGATTTCCTGCTCGGAGAGCTTGCCCTTCCAGGCCGGCATCATGCCCGTGCGGCCGTTGGCGATGGTCTGCTCGATGTCGGCATAGGTGCCCCCCCACAGCCAGGCGTCGTCCAGCAGGTTGGGGTATTCGCCGAGCACGCCGTCGCCGCCCGCCTGGTGACAGGCCGCGCAGTTGTCGGCGAACAGCACCTTGGCACGGGACAGGGCAAAGGCGGACAGTTCCGGATCCTTGGCGATGGCCTCGTAGGGCACCTTGGCCAGTTTCTCCAGGTACTGGGCCTGCTGCTTGCGGGCTTCTTCCTTTTCCTTGAGGAACAGGGCGCGGGTGTTCCAGTGGGTGGTCACGGTCTTGCCGTCGGCGGTGGTGTAGGTGATTTCGTTGCCGATGCCCTTGGTGTAGTCACGGCCGATGGGCAGGGTCGGATACAGGAACCAGTAGACCACCGCGAAGACGATGGTGGCATAGAAGGCCCACAGCCACCAGCGCGGCAGCGGGTTGTTGAACTCCTGAAGATCCCCGTCCCAGGAGTGCCCGGTGGTCTGTACGGATTTTTGCGAATTGTCTTTGCTCATTTTTCGGAATCCTCGTCGCGACGATGCTCGTCGTCATCGTCAAACGGTATGTTCTTGTACGACTCGAGGCGCTCGGCGCGCTTCTTGCCGGTGAAGATGTACAGAATGATGCCCACGAAGGTGACGAAGAACAGCACCAGCGCAAAGGGCTTGGTGTTCTCCATGTGGGTAAACCATTCCAGCCATTCAGGCATCACACGCTCCGCTTACCGGAACTCGGCGAAGTAGCCTTCTTCGAACTTGCTGAAGTCGACCATGGTGCCGAGCACCTGCAGGTAGGCAATCAGGGCGTCGGCCTCGGAGATGTCCTCCGGGTTGCCGTCGTAGTTGCCGCTGCCGGCCTGGGCGATCAGGTTCTCCCGGGCCTTGAGGATGTTGAGCTGGTCGGCCACGTCCTTGCCGAAGCGTTCGACATTGGCCTGGTACTCTTCACTGGTCTCCGAATAGGGCACGCCCACGGCCTTGAGGGCACGCATGCGATCCTTGATGTCCGCATAGTCCAGCGGCTCCTTCAGCCAGGGATAGTTGGGCATGATGGACTCGGGTACCACGCTGCGCGGGTTCATGAGGTGCTGGAAGTGCCAGGCATTGGAGTACTTGCCGCCCACCCGGGCCAGATCCGGACCGGTGCGCTTGGAGCCCCACTGGAAGGGATGGTCATACTGGCTCTCGGCCGCCAGCGAGTAGTGACCGTAGCGCATGTCCTCGTCACGGAAGGGGCGAATCATCTGCGAATGGCACAGGTAGCAGCCCTCGCGCATGTAGATGTCGCGGCCCCGCAGCTCCAGCGCGGTGTAGGGACGAATGGTCTCCTTGCCATCCACCTTGACCGTTTCCACCGTGTTGTTGATGAAATACAGCGGGATGATTTCGACCAGACCACCGATGCTGATCACGATCATGGTCAGGACGATGAGCCAGCCGGCATTCGTTTCAATCGTTTCGTGCTTCATTGTCGATTCTCTCGTTCAGTCGTCTGCGGGACTCAGGCCAGCTTGGCCTGCAGTGCGGCCTGCTCGCGGCGGCCCTGGCGGATGGTCATGTACACGTTGAAGCCCATGATCACGATGCCGCTCACGAAGAACAGGCCACCCAGGGCGCGCACCACATAGGGCTGGTGCAGGAACTGCACGGTCTCGATGAAGGTGTAGGCGAGGTTGCCGTAGTCATCGAAGGCGCGCAGCAGCAGGCCCTGGCCGATGCCGGCGACCCACATGGCGCTGATGTACAGCACGATGCCGATGGTGGCCAGCCAGAAGTGCAGGTAGATGAGCGAGGTGCTCCACATGCGCGTGTCCCACAGACGCGGCACCAGGTGGTAGAGGGAGCCGAAGGAGATCATGGCCACCCAGCCCAGGGCGCCGGAGTGCACGTGACCCACGGTCCAGTCGGTGTAGTGGGACAGGGCGTTGACGCTCTTGAGGGACATCAGCGGCCCTTCGAAGGTGGACATGCCGTAGAAGGACAGGGCCACCACCAGGAAGCGGATGATGGGATCGGTGCGCAGTTTGTCCCAGGCACCGGAGAGGGTCATGATGCCGTTGATCATGCCGCCCCAGGAGGGCATCAGCAGCAGGATCGAGAAGGTGGCCGCCAGGGTGGATGTCCAGTCGGGCAGCGCGGTCCAGTGCAGGTGATGGGCGCCGACCCACATGTACAGGAAGATCAGGGCCCAGAAGTGGATGATGGACAGCCGGTAGGAATAGACCGGACGACCCACCTGCTTGGGCACGAAGTAGTACATCATGCCCAGGAAGGCAGCGGTGAGGAAAAAGCCCACGGCGTTGTGGCCGTACCACCACTGGGTCATGGCGTCCTGCACGCCCGACTGCAGGCTGTAGGACGACAGGCTGAACAGGCTCACCGGCATCGCCAGGTTGTTGAAGATGTGCAGAATGGCGGTGGCCAGGATGAAGGCAATGTAGAACCAGTTGGCCACGTAGATGTGCGGCTGGCTGCGATTGCGCAGGGTCATCACGTAGATGAGCAGATAGGCGACCCAGACCACGGCGATGAGGATGTCGATGGGCCAGGTCATCTCGGCATATTCGCGAGCCTGGGTGTAGCCGGCCATGTAGGAGATGGCGGCCAGGGCCACGGCGGCCTGCCAGCCCCAGAAGGTGAACGACGCCAGGCTGTCACCCCACAGGCGCGTCTGACAGGTGCGCTGCACCACATAGTAGGAGGTCGCGAACAGGGCGCTGCCGCCGAAGCCGAAGATCACCAGCGTGGTGTGCACCGGACGCAGGCGTCCGAAGGTGATCTGCGGAATGTCGAAGTTCAGGAACGGCCAGGCCAGTTCGGACGCGATGTACAGACCCGCGGTCATTCCCAGCACGCCCCAGACCAGAGCCATGATGGTGAAGTTGCGGACAATCGCGTAATTGTATTGTGCCGGCTGTGCAGTCGTATGGGCCATGGTTTGCCTCTTGTTTATCGTGGTGATGCCAGATGTGCCTCCCCGGCGATAATAATTGACTGTTTTGCTTGGTTATTATCGGCAGGGTGACACATTCTAAAACCCTGTCAAAACCTCGGCAACCGCAATTCGCGGTTTCTTGCTAACGGGATCCTTGATTCCCGACAATGGGAGCCGGTGTCATGACAAGGAAATCATCGGCTTGCACAGGAACATCCCGGCACCGGCTGCGTCCGGGATTTTCAGTATCGGGAATGAACAGATGGCGCCGGGCGTGCGCCAGAATGGAAACCGGCGGGCTTTCAGGCCCTGACGGGGTGTCGGAAATGCAGCAGATGATTGAGGGTGACCAGCACCAGCAGCAACAGCGCACCGCCCCCGTTGTGGGCCACGGCCACCGCCAGCGGCAGGCCGAACACCACGTTGGAGATGCCCAGGGTGATCTGCAGGATCACTGCCGCCAGCAGCACCCAGGCAAAGCGGCGCAACCGGGCCGACTGGCGTTGTCGGTGCAGCAGGCCGAACAGCACCAATAAAAAGATCGCGACCGTCAGGGCGCCGAGACGATGGGTGACGTGAATGGCGACGCGGGCATCGTTGTCGAGCACGCCGCCCTCGAAATTCGTCTCGGTGCCCCGCCACGGGACGAAGGCCTCGCGAAAGTCCATGGGCGGCCACCACTGTCCCTGGCAGGTGGGGAAGTCGGGACAGTGCAGGGCGGCGTAGTTGGCGCTGGTCCAGCCGCCGAGCATGATCTGCCCGATCACCAGCAGCAGGGCGACGAGTGCCAGTCCCCGCAAACGACCACCGACCTTCGCCGTCAGGCGCGGCAACCGGCCGGACGGCCGGCTCAGGGCGATCCACCACAACAGCGACAGGGTGGTGAAGCCGCCGATCAGATGCAGCATGACGATGGTGGGATTGAGCCGGATGGTGACCGTCCACATGCCGAGCAGGGCCTGCAACACCACCACGCCCAGCGCCACGAACGGCAGGATCACCGGCTGGCCCGGCCGCCGGCGCAGCCGGAAGGCCAGCACGGCCAGCGAGAGAATCAGCAACCCCAGGGTGCCGGCGAAATAGCGGTGGATCATTTCCTTCCAGGCCTTGTGGATCTCCACCGGCCGTTCCGGAAACGCCTGGTTGGCGCGGGCCACCTCGTGAGGTTCGGCGGGCACGTCCAGATGGCCGTAGCAACCGGGCCAGTCGGGACAACCGAGTCCGGCGTCGGACAGGCGCACCCAGGCACCGAGCACGATGACCGCGAAGGCGAACACGGTGGCGAACAGGGCCAGCCCGTCGAACAGCCGTCCCAGCCGCTTTTCATCGGCAAACACAAGCGGCGCCCGAGTGGCTATACTGCCGGAACAATCAAAAGAATCGTTGCTGGCCATCGTTGCCTCGTCATGGAGTGATCATGTCTGCTGCCTATACCCTGTCCGCCGCCACACCGGCGACCCGCTCTTTTGCATTGCGCTGGTTGTGGCTCGGCGTTGCCGCCCTGATCGTCGCCGGCCTGTTCGCCATTCTGCTGGTTCTGTCGCGCACGCCCGGCGTGCAAGCGATCATTCCCTGGGTCGACTTCTTTCGCACGGCACTGGTGGTGCACGTGGACATGTCGGTGTTCATCTGGTTCGTGGCCTTCGCGGGCGTGCTCTGGAGCGTGACCCTGCCGCTGGGTACGCGCCTGAACACGCTCGCCCTGCTGTTGTGTGCCGCCGGCGGCCTGCTGATGGCGGTTTTGCCCTTTGCCGGCGTGGGGGCGCCATTGATGAACAACTATCTGCCGGTGCTGCAGCATCCGGCCTTTCTGCTGGCGCTGGCCCTCATCGGCGCCGGCTTCGGCCTGCTGACCATCGACGCTCTGGGTGGCGGCCTGCACTGGCGCACGCCCTTCACGCCCGGGGACGCTCTGCGTTTCGGCAGTCTCACCGCCGCCCTGGCTGCAGCGCTGGCCCTGCTGGTGTTCCTGTGGACCCTGCGCGAACTGCCGACCACCCTGGATGCGCACGGCTACTTCGAATTTCTGTTCTGGGGCGCCGGCCACGTGCTGCAGTTCACCCATACCCAGTTGCTGATCCTCTGCTGGCTGGTGCTCGGCAGCGCGGCGGGGCTGGCCATCGGCCTCGCCCCGCGCACGGTGATCGTGCTGTTCGCCCTGGGCATCGCACCACTTTTGTACGTGCCGATCCTCGCCCTGCAACATCCGGTGCTCGGGGGTGAGTCGCGGCTCGGTTACACGCGCCTGATGCAATACGGCGGCGGCATCGCCAGTGTCCCGCTGGGGCTGTACCTGCTCTGGCGCATCCTGCGCGACCGGCCCGTACTGACGCCGGAACAGCGCCCCCTGCGCAACGCCCTGTACAGTTCGCTGCTGCTGTTCGCCGCCGGCGGCATCATCGCCCTGCTCATCGAGGGCGTGAACGTGGTGATTCCGGCCCACTATCATGGCTCCATCGTCGGCGTGACCCTGGCCTTCATGGGCACGGCGTACTATCTGTTGCCGAAACTCGGCTACCCCGCCCCGGTTTCGTGGGCGGCCCGCTGGCAACCGGGCATCTACGGCGGCGGCCAGTTGCTGCACATTCTCGGCCTGGCCTGGTCCGGCGGTTACGGGGTGCAACGAAAGACCGCCGGCGCCGCCCAGCAGCTCGAGCGCCTGCCCGAGATCGCCGGCATGGCGATGATGGGCCTCGGCGGACTCGTCGCGGTCATCGGCGGGCTGCTGTTCGTGATCGTCATGCTGCGTTCGCTGCTCTGGCGACGGGGGTAAGGCATCGACCGGAGACGACTGCCGCGACAGTCGCCGAATATGTGAAACCCTTTACCCGTGTTCGGAATCATTGTGGCGACTTTCCGGTTGATTTGGCGGTTCTGTCATCACCATCAGGTTCGCCATCAAGGCAACTCACCGGATACAGCAGGATTCAGAACGGTTGTTCAACGTCTCATGATTATCCTGACGAAAATTTTATGCAGGAGCGGCGCAAGCCGCGAAAAAGTCCTCCCTCGCGGCTTGCGCCGCTCCGACAGATCGTAACCGGCAAGTCTCGGTCAGAGAGCTTTCTTGAAAACGCCCTCCCGAATCATCCTGCCTGCATCAACGCGACTATCGTCTGCACCAGCCGCCGGCTGTCGCTCCGCTCGGCGAACAGCGCCACCACTTCGCCCTGCGGATTGAGCAGGAACAACCGATCCGTATGGCTGAGCAGATAGCCGGCGGCCGAATGGGCCTCGGTGCGGGCCGCGTAGACGCCCAGGGCTTCGCGCAGGCGTGACAGTTCCGCAGCATCACCCCCCAGGCCGATGAACGCCGGATCGAAATAACCGAGATAGTCACGCAGCTTGTCCGGTGTGTCGCGTGCCGGATCCAGGGTCACGAATACCACCCGCACCGGCCGGCCCCGGGCGCGCAATTGCGCGGTCACCGCCTGCAGGGATTTCAACGTCGTGGGGCACACGTCGGGACAGTGGGTGTAACCGAAGAACAGCAGCGACCACTGCCCGGCCAGATCATCCCGGGCAAAGGACTTGCCGCTGGCGGCCTGCAGCCGGAAGTCGGGCAGTTGCAGGGCCGGTGACACGCGGGTCACGCCCGCCTCGGCTCGCGGCAGGCTGGCCTCCGCCCGCCACAGGCGCTTGGCGCTCAGTCCCGCCACGCCCAGGGCGAGCAGGCTCAGGAACAGGATCGTACGCTTGCTCCGGGTGGACATGCCTGCTTCATCCCGCACGGTTCAGAACCACTGGCGCAGCAACAGGCGCAGATAGTGATCGGCCAGGAAGAAGGCGAACAGCGCGCTGAGATAGAAGATGGAATAGCCGAAGGTCTTCATCGCCGGGCCGTCGTCCCGGGCCCGGTACAGGGCGATGGCGTTGTGCACAAAGCCGATCCCCAGCGCCATGGCGCCGGCGATGTAGAGCACGCCGCTCATGTTCATGACGAAGGGCATCAGGCTCACGGCCACCAGCACCAGCGTGTAGAGCAGGATGTAGCGCTTGGTGACGGCCACGCCATGGGTCACCGGCAGCATGGGGATGCCGGCCCGGGCATAGTCGTCGCGACGCTTGATGGCCAGCGCCCAGAAGTGGGGCGGGGTCCAGACGAAGATGATCAGGAACAGCAGGATGGCCTCGGGATGCACCTCGCCGGTGGCCGCCGCCCAGCCGAGCACCGGCGGCGCGGCACCGGCAGCGCCGCCGAGCACGATGTTCTGGGACGTCATGCGCTTGAGAAACACGGTATAGATCACCGCATAGCCGATCAGCGCGATGAAGGTCAGCACCGCGGTAAGGGTGTTGACGAACAGCACCAGCAGGGCCATGGCCAGCGCGCCCAGCAACAGGGCAAAGGCCAGGGCGCTGGAGGAAGCCAGTTCGCCCTGTGGCAACGGGCGGTTGCGGGTCCTGTCCATGACCGCGTCGATGCGCTGGTCCACCCAGTGATTGAGCGCGGCACCGGAGGCCGCCGCCATGCCGATGCCGAGCGTGCCGAAGATCAGCGCCGACCAGGGCACCATTCCGGGCGTGGAGAGAAACATGCCCACCAGCGCGGTGAAGACGATGAGCAGCACCACCTTGGGCTTGCACAACGCCAGATAGCGCTTCCAGGCCGGCAGCGGCAGGGCGGCAATGGCGATTTGGGGCATGATGCGTTCTCCTGCGAAGGGAAGGCGGCGGGCTCAGCGCCCGCCGCGTTGACTCACTTGCCGGTGCCGTAGGCGTACGGGCTCCAGTCCGGGGACAGCACCGGAATCTCGGCAAAATTGCCATGCTGCGGCGGCGAGGTGGTGGTCCACTCCAGCGAACGGGAGCCCCACGGGTTGTTGCCGGCCGGCTGCCCCTTGAACAGGGCCTGGATCCAGTTGACCAGCGCCAGGAAGAAACCCACGGCGATGAATACCGCCCCCACGGTCATGATCTGGTGCAGACCCTCCACGTGGGCGAACTGGCTGTAGTCCCAGTACCGCCGCGGCATGCCCTCCAGCCCGGCCATCATCATCGGGAAGAACACCACGTTCACGCCAATGAAGGTCAGCCAGAAGGACAGCTTGCCCAGCTTCTCGCTGTACATCTTGCCGGTCATCTTCGGGAACAGGTAATAGATGCCGCCGAAGATGGCGAAGGTGCCGGCCACGGCCATCACGTAGTGGAAATGGCCCGGAATGAAATAGCTGTCGGAGACGTGAATGTCGATGGAGGCCACGGCCAGCGGAATGCCGGTCAGACCGCCGATGAGCATCAGGAAGATCACCGACAGGGCATAGAGCATGGGCGTGGTAAAGCTGATCGCGCCCTTGTACAGGGTGCCCACCAGCCCGATGAACATGAGGCCCACCGGGACGCTGATCAGCAGCGTGGTGACCATCTGCCCCACCCGCAGCCAGTCGGGCATGCCGGTCACGTACAGATGGTGAATCCAGACCTCGCCGGCCAGCAGCAGAATGCCGCCGATACCGCCATAGACCACCATCTTGTAGTTGAAGATGCGGTTGCGGGCGAAGGTGGCCACGATGTCGAAGACGATACCGATGAAGGGCAGGAAAATCACGTACACCGCCGGATGGGAGTAGAACCAGAACAGGTTCTGGTAGATGAGCACGTCCCCGCCCTCGCTCGGGTTGAAGAAATTGGTGCCCAGATACTTGTCGAACATGATCATGGTCACCGCGGTGCCCAGCACCGGCACGAAGATGAGCTGCAGGATGAAGGCAGCGAACGTGGTCCAGGTGAAGATGTTGAGCTGGTTCCAGCCCATGCCCGGCGCGCGCATGAATGCGATGGTGGTCAGGAAGTTGACCCCGCCGAGAATCGAGGCAAAACCCAGCAGCAGCACGGTGAAAGAATAGAAGGCCGTGTTGCCGAGCGTGATTTCCGAATAGGGCGGGTAACCGGTCCACATCACGTCGGGCGGATCGGGCAACACGAAGGTCAGCAGCGCCAGGATGATGCCGGCGAAGAACAGCCACACGCTGAGAGCATTGAGGCGCGGAAAGGCCACGTCCTTGGCGCCGATCTGCAGGGGCACCAGGTAGTTGGCCAGAAAGCCGGTCAGTGCCGGGATCTGGAAGCCCAGGATCATCGCCGCCCCGTGAAAGTAGAGCCACACGTTGTAGTCGCTCGGGTTCTCGGTGATGGTCGGCCCCACCGTGGACAGTTCGGCCCGCATCAGCAATGCCATGATGCCGGCCACCGCAAAGGCGGCGATGGAACCAATCAGATAAAGGATGCCGACCTTCTTGTGGTCGGTCGTGAACAGCCATTCTCGCAATACACCTGCCATGTCATGCTCCCTCGGTCAGTTCGGCCTTGGCCTGTTGCAGTTTTGCGCCCTGTTCCTGATACCAGGCATCGAATTCCTCGCGGGGCATCACGATCAGCTTGCCCTTCATGCGCGAATGCAGATGCCCGCAATACTCGGCACAGGTCACCACATGCTCGCCCGGTTCCTTCGGCATGAACCAGATGTAGGTGATGCGCCCGGGCATGGAATCCTCCTTGACCCGGTAATCGGGAATCCAGTGACTGTGGATGGTGTCGCGGGAGGTCATGCGCAGCAGCACCGGCTTGCCGACCGGCACCCGCAGTTCGTTGAAGGTCTTCACGCCATTGGGATAGGTGTAGTCCCAGGTCCACATGGCCGACTCCAGGCGCACCTCGAGCCGGTCCTCCGGCACGTTGCGGTACTTCTCCCACAGCGCCCAGCCCTTGGCCGCCAGATAGAAATCGTCGGCCATGAACACGAACACCGGAATCACCGCCCAGCCGATGGCCTGCCCCGCCGACAGCCTCGGCTGCGCGCCTTCCTGATCCGGGCTGCGCCGGCGATAGCGCCACATGAACCAGATGGTGACCAGCGCGAACAGCACGCCGATGACGGTGATGTCGATCATGATCTCCCGCCACAGATGATCCCAGCCGGCCACGTTGTCCGGGATGAAACGTTCCTCCCGGATCTGCCATTCGGGCGGCAATACCCGTTCGGTTTCCACCCGCTCCGCCGCCTGCGCGACAGGCCACCACAGCGCCGGCAGGACCAGCCCGAGCGGCGTGCCCCTGACCAGCCGTTTCGTCAGTTCACCCATTTGTCGCCTCCCTCCTGTGCATTTTCTTTTTCGCCACCAGGAAGGACACGACCACCAGCGAGATGCCCAACAGCAGGGATCCCATGCCCACGAACAGCGGAATGTTGATGGTGTAACGCCCTTCCCTGAAGTTGTAACTGAAACAGACGCCGGCAAGGATATCGATCAGCTTCCCCGACGCGGCCACCTTCTCCCAGTTCGCGTCGATGAGCGCCAGCTCCACGTCGCGAGGGGTGACCAGCGTGCCGTACAGATAGCGCGCCACCCGTCCCTCCGGCGTGACGACGATGAAGGCATTCGGATGCACGAACACCCGGTCGCGATACGACCAGAAGAAGCGCACCCCGACGCTGGCGGTCAGTGGCACGATGTCGGCGGGATCGTCCAGTATCGCCAGCGTCCAGCCCGGCTTGTCGGCCAGGCCGTTGCGTTCGCGAAACGCGGCAATGGCCGCCGTGTCGTCGTTGCGGTCGAAGGAGATGGTCAGGACGGCGAAATCCTCGCCGGCACGAAACCGTTTCACCCCGTCGATCAACGTCTGAAGATGCCGATTGACGGTACCGCACAGGCCGTCGCAGGTGTAATAGGAAAACAGCAGGATCAGGGGCTTGCCCCGGAACTCGGCCAGCGTGCGGACCTGTCCACCGGCATCGCGCAGACGGAATCGCCCTGCCACGCGCGCGCCGAGATAGGCCCGCTCGTCGATGGCCACCACCTTCGGATCGAGGGTGGACTCGGTATTGCCATCGTCGATCGCCAGCACCGCGGACAGCGGCAACAGGCCCAGCAG
>JALVBM010000534.1 GCA_027010665.1 Chromatiales bacterium | reverse complement strand
GACAAGGACATCCATACCGTCGCCAACCACGAGGGGATCACGCTGTGAGCCGGCTCGCCACCCGTTTCGAAGCCCTGCGCCAGGCCGGTCGCAAGGCCCTGGTGCCCTACGTCACCGCCGGCGATCCCGCGCCCGAGCACACGGTGCCGCTGCTGCACGCCCTGGTCGAGGCCGGTGCCGACGTGCTCGAGCTCGGCGTGCCGTTCTCCGATCCCATGGCCGAGGGGCCGGTGATCCAGAAGGCCATGGAGCGCGCCCTGGAGCACGACGTGACCCTCGACGAGGTGCTGGGCATGGTCCGCACCTTCCGCGAACGGGACAGCGAGACGCCCGTGGTGCTGATGGGCTATCTCAACCCGGTGGAGATCAAGGGCTATGCCGCCTTCGCCCGGGCCGCCGCCGAGGCCGGCGTGGACGGCGTGCTGGTGGTGGACATGCCGCCGGAGGAGGCCGACGAGCTGGTCGCCGCCCTGCGCGCGCAGGATCTGGACATGATCTTCCTCATCGCGCCCACCACCGAGCCCGAACGCATGCGGGCCATCACGGAACTGGGCAGCGGATTCCTCTATTATGTCTCCCTGAAGGGTGTCACCGGCGCCGGTCATCTGGACGTGTCTGCGGTCCGGGAGCGGGTCGCGGCCATTCACGAGTTGACAGATTTGCCCGTGGGAGTAGGCTTCGGCATCAGGGATGCCGAATCGGCGGCCAGCATCGCCAGCGTGGCCGATGCCGTGGTGGTTGGCAGTGCGCTGGTGAAACAGGTGGAAGCCAACGTTACCCAACCCGAGCGCATTGCCCCCGCGGTGGCGGCGCTGCTCGGCGAGATGCGCGCCGCCATCGACGCGCGCTGACATCAAACGCAGGACTCGAGCATGAACTGGTTCACCAAACTGCTGCCGTCGCGGATCCGCACCGAGACCAGCACCAAGAAGAGCATCCCGGAAGGGCTGTGGGACAAGTGCAGCGCCTGTGGCGCCGTGCTCTACCGCGCCGAAATCGAGCGCAATCTCTATGTCTGCCCCAAGTGCGACCACCACATGCGGGTCGGCGCCCGCTGGCGGCTGGATCACTTCCTCGATCCGGAAGGGCGCATCGAGATCGGCGAGAACCTCAAGCCGGTGGACGCCCTCAAGTTCAAGGATCTCAAGAAATACAAGGATCGTCTGCACCAGGCCCAGAAGGCCACCGGCGAGAACGATGCCCTGGTGGTCATGCAGGGGCAGCTCAAGCAGATCCCGGTGGTGGCCGCGGCCTTCGAATTCCGGTTCATGGGCGGCTCCATGGGCTCGGTGGTGGGCGAGCGTTTCGTGCGCGGCGTGGATCGCGCCATCGAGCTGCGTGCCCCGCTGATCTGCTTCTCCGCCTCCGGCGGCGCGCGCATGCAGGAAGCCCTGTTCTCCCTGATGCAGATGGCCAAGACCTCCGCCGCCCTGGCCCGCCTCGGCAAGCACGGCGTGCCCTTCATCTCGGTGATGACCGATCCCACCATGGGCGGCGTCTCCGCCAGCCTGGCCATGCTCGG
>JALVBM010000533.1 GCA_027010665.1 Chromatiales bacterium | reverse complement strand
CCAAGGAACTCTACGAAGAGCCCCGCTACTGGCGCCAGATCAAGGGCGATCCGTCCATCCGCGGCACCGTGTTCCATCAGACGCGGGTGGAGAGCCTGATGGACAAGGAGATGGACACGGTGCTCAGCGTGGTCGAGGAGCTGATGACCGACCGGGGCGTGTTTCACATCATCCTGCACTTCTCCAGCAGCCGGGCCATCATCTGGCTGCACGACGATCCCTACCGCTATCGCCTGCTGGACATGGATCAGCTCGTCGATCCCGACATCTGCCTGGCCTATCCCCGCCGCCCCTATCCCGAGGATGCCATCGTGCCGGCCGAACTCGTCCGGCCCATCCTCGAGGGGTTTCGTACCCTGCGTTTCATGGACGAGATGTTCTACCTGCGCTCCGGCACCCTCAACATCTTCAACGGCATCGTCGGCCTGACCTTCTCCTGCGACGGTTCCCATTACATTCCCTACGACGAATTCCTGAACAAGGACCATGCCTTCTGGCAGATGGCCCTGCCCGAGGACGGTTGAGCCCGCGCACCTGTCGCATCGAACGGGGGCTTGCTAGACTCTGGGCAGGGACGGCCTTTCGGCGCAAATCACAGGGGGCGTGAAGCATGCGCGGTCGCATCGTAGCCAACCGACTCAACGTACGGCGCACACCGGCGATGGGCGAGAACCGCATCGGCGTGCTGGAGCGCGACGCCCTGGTGGAGATTCTCGGCCACCGGGACGACTGGTACGAGATCGCCTATGGCGGCGCCAGCGCCTTCGTCGCCGACGACTATGTGGAGCCGGTCGAGACGCCGCGCCGGCTCAAGGCCCGGGTGCGGACCGCGCGCCTGAACGTGCGCGATGCGCCCGGCATGCACGGCCGGATCCGCGGGCAACTGGTGCGCGACGCCCTCGTGGACGTGCTCGAGGAACAGGGCAACTGGCTGGCCATTCCTTTCAACGGCGAGACGGCCTGGATCGGCCGGCGCCACGTGGATCTGCTGCTGGCCGAGCGGCCGGAGCGTGGCCGGGTCACGGCGCGGCGACTCAACGTGCGCAGCGCCCCGCGGCGGGATGCGCCGGTGCTCGGCGTGCTGGAGTCGGGGCAGACGCTGGATCTGCTCTCCCGCATCGGCGACTGGTACGAGATCCGCTTCAACGGCCTGACCGCATTCGTGGCTGCCCGGTTCGTGCAGGGTGAGCCGGCCACGGACGCGGATCGCATGCCCCGGGCGGACGAAGAGGCCGAGTCGCCCGATGCGGTTCCCCTGGCCCCGTCGGTCAGGGCGCCGGTGCGCCGCGGCGCGGCCGCCAAGGCGGCGCGCACCTGGAACCGTTACGGCGGGCTGCTCACGGCGCTCGGTGATCGTTACGGCATCGCACCGGCCAGCGCGGTGGCCGTGTTCTGCGTGGAGAGTTCGGGCGAGGGTTTCGACGCCGACAACGGCAACCGCCTGATCATCCGTTTCGAGAATCACAAGTTCTGGAAATACTGGGGGCGCGATAACAGCGCGCGTTTCCACGCGCATTTTCGCT
>JALVBM010000532.1 GCA_027010665.1 Chromatiales bacterium | reverse complement strand
GCCTGGCCGCCGGCCATGCCACGCGAGCCGCTGGCCACGGCCAGTTCGTCGAGCATGGCCAGGCGCTGTTCGGCCGGGATATCGCTGTCCAGGCCCCGGGCCAGGACATGAAACGCCAGCGACTGCAGGGCATCACCGGCCAGGATGGCCGTGGCCTCGTCGAAGGCGCGATGGCAGGTGGGCTTGCCGCGCCGCAGATCGTCGTCGTCCATGGCCGGCAGATCGTCATGTACCAGGGAGTAGGCGTGGATCAGCTCGACCGCGGCTGCCGGGGCATCGAGCCGGTCGTCGGGCACGCCGCAGGCCTGGCCGGCGGCGTAGACCAGCAGGGGGCGCACGCGCTTGCCCCCGTCGAGAACGGCATAGCGCATGGCTTCGTGCAGGCGGCAAGGGTTGATAGCAGCGTCGGGCAGCCAGTGATCGAGAGTCCGCTCCACACGCTCGCGCAGGCGGTCCATGCGGGCCTCATTCGTCATCGTCGAAGTCCGCCAGTTCGGCCTGCCCGCTCTTCTCCAGCAGGATCTGCACCTTCTGCTCGGCGTCCTTGAGTGCCCCCTGGCAGATCCGGAACAGCTCCACGCCCCGTTCGAAATCCTTGAGGGCGGTTTCCAGCGGCTGTTCGCCTTCCTCCATGCGTTCGACGAGGGTCTCCAGTTCCTTGAGAGCCGATTCGAAATCGACCGGTTGGGTTCTGGCAGCGGTTTTTCTGGCGGTTTTCTTGACCACGATCAGGGCTGTCCGGTGGTGGATGTGGGAAAAGGCTGCAACGGTAGCGCAGGCGCAGCATGATCGCAATCATGCCGGGACCCTTGCAAAACGGCCCCGTTGACACCACAAATGGGGTGCACTATAGTTTGCCTGTGTTTTAGAATCATTCTAAATCATGACCGCCTGACATCCAGGCACTTCATCAACCAACCATAAATTATGGGGGTAAACACCATGTCTCTGAAAGGATCCAAGACCGAGCAGAACCTGAAGGACGCCTTTGCCGGCGAGTCCCAGGCCAACCGCCGCTACCTGTACTTCGCCGCCAAGGCCGACGTGGAAGGCTACAACGATGTGGCCGCCGTGTTTCGCTCCACCGCGGAAGGTGAAACCGGTCACGCCCATGGCCATCTGGAATACCTGGAAGAAGTGGGCGATCCGGCCACTGGCCTGCCCATCGGCCCCACGGCCGACAACCTGAAGGCCGCGATTGCCGGCGAGACCCACGAGTACACCGACATGTACCCGGGCATGGCCAAGACCGCCCGCGAGGAAGGTTTCGACGAGATTGCCGACTGGTTCGAAACCCTGGCCAAGGCGGAGCGTTCCCACGCCAACCGTTTCCAGAAGGCCCTGGATTCGCTGGACGCCTGATCCGGCCGGACGGAACCGCAGCGCGGTTCCGTCCGCCTTCCTTAACCGTCACAACAACAGAACAACGCAAGGACATCTGATCATGGCAGCACCCCGCGAAGGCAGCCTCGAGGCGCCCACCCGGCATCCGCTGGACTGGAAGAACCCGACCTTTTACGACCG
>JALVBM010000531.1 GCA_027010665.1 Chromatiales bacterium | reverse complement strand
TACGGAATGCGGCCCACCTTCAGCACTTCGTCGTTGCCGCCGTACCAGGTGTTGGAACGGATGTAGAAGGCCTTGCCGTCGCCCATGTCGCCGATGCAGAAGACGATGGGCCTGAGCGGCTGATCGGCCTCTTCGGCATCCAGGCGGCCCAGATCCTTCGCCACCTGTCGGGCCACGATGTCGGCTTCCTGGTGGCCGATGCCCCCGATTTTCGGTACCGTGACCGCGGCGATGTCGCCGGCGGCGAAGACGTTGGGATAGTCGGGGTTGCGCATCAGCAGATCGGTCCTGACGAAGCCCTGGCTGTCGCTGATCGGCAGGTCGCGCAGGAAGTCGTGAGCCACCCAGTCGGGCAGCACGATCTTCAGTTCGGCTTCCAGGCTGTCGCCGTTCTCGAATTCGATCCCCTCGGCGGTGATGCGCTTCACGTCGATGGTCTTGTTCCGGTAGTGAATGCCCATGCTGCCGGCCAGTTCCAGGAACTGCTTGACGTTGTTGAGCCCGGCGTCCTCGGCAATGATCTCGGCCGGCGTGAACACGGTGATCTGGTCCGGTGTACCCTTGCCGTGATCCCGGAGCCAGGTGGCCATGGCCATGGTGGCCTCCAGTGGCGGGCCTTCGCAGGCGGCCTCGGCATAGGGGATGGAACCGCCGGGGTAGGGTTCCAGGCCTTCGGCACCGTCGCCCTGGTGAAAACGGGCCGAGCCGATGGCGATGGGACCGCCTTTGTAACCGCCTTCGTGCAGGTACTTGCGCAGGCGGTTGCCGTGATAGAAGTCACTGAGGGTGTGGCCGTGCTCGGCGAAGCCTTCGATGCGCTCGTAGGCCAGGCGCGCGCCGAGGGCGATCACCAGGTAGTCGTAATGCTGGTGCTCCACTTCGGCACCCGGGCGCTCGTTGGGCACGAAGGCGACCGTCTGCCGGTCCACGTCGATGCCCTGCACCTCGCCCTGGATGAACTCGATGTCGTCTTCCACCAGTACCGGTCGCAGGGGCATGCGTTCGTGCAGTTCCGGATCCCGGTTCTCGAAGATGTCCACCGGGATGTTCGGGTTGTAGAGCAGGTAGTCGCGGCGATCGATGACGGTGATGTCGGCGGCATCGCCGGCGTATTCGCGGATCTTCTGGGCCGAGGCCAGACCGGCGAAGTTGCTGCCGAGGACGAGAACATGGGGTTTGGCGCTCACGGGATGAACTCCTTCAGTTCGGGGTTTGGGAATCGGGTTGCCGAAGCGTGCCGATGCGGCGACGGCTGAACAGCAGTTCGGCCAGGACGACGGCAAGATAGCCGGCTCCGATCCAGGTCAGGCTGTCACGGCTGGTCTGCCACAGGTAGAGGACCAGCGTCAGCCAGGCGGCCAGCGTGAACAGCATGCCGAGCAGGGGCCAGACCGGATGGATGCCGATGGTCCGGCGCAGACGCCAGGCCGAGAGGTTGATGGCCAGGAAGATGAGCAGGAAGGTGGAGCTGGAGAAAGAGGCGATGACGGTCAGGTTGCCGAGATTGACGAAGGCCAGGGTCACGCCGGTGATGACGATCAGGCTGAACCAGGGAATGTTCTTCGGCTGGCGCACGAAGGCGAAGGCGGCCGGCAGTTCCCGTTCCTCGGCCATCACCTTGCCGAGGCGGGCCGTGCCGAACATGGTGGCGTTGATGGCCGAGGCGGTGGAGAACAGGGCCGCAAGGCCAATGAGCAGGAAGCCGGCCTGCCCCAGGAAGGGTTTGGCGGCCACGGCCAGGGCGTATTCGCCGTACTCGCGGATCGCGTCGGGGCTCAGGTTGCCCACGGCCACCAGTGACACCAGCACATAGACCGCGATGGTGATGCCGATGGACCAGAAGATGCCGCGGGTGAGGTTGCGGCGCGGATTTTCCATTTCGTTGACGGCATTGGGAATGAGTTCGAACCCCTCGTAGGCCACGAAGATCAGCGCCGCGCCCATGAGCACGCCGAGCTGACCCTGGTTGAACACCGGCAGCAGGTGATCGGCCCTGACGAAGAACAGGCCGATGACCGCGAACAGCAGCAGAATCAGCACCTTGACCGTGACGATCAGCAGTTCGGTGGTGCCGCTGGCCTTCACGCCATAGAGATTGATGCCCAGGAAGGTCAGCAGGATCAGCGACTCGAGCAGGTGGTGCATGGCCGGGTTGGCCTGATCCTGCGGATTGAGCATGGCGGCGCCATAGGCGCCGAAGGTGTAGGCATAGAGGCCGAGGGTGCCGATGTAGCCGGCCAGCAGCAGCCAGCCGCCGATGCCGGCGATGTTCGGATGGCGGAAGGCCTTTTCCAGGTAGGTGAAGCTGCCGCCGTCGGACTGGTACTGCAGGCCCAGTCGTCCATAGGCCATGCCGGTGATGAGGGCGACGATGCCGCCCAGGGCGAAGGCGATGGGTGCCGCGTGGCCGGCCTGGGCGATGGCCAGGCCCAGCACCGAAAAGATCCCGCCGCCGATCATGCCGCCAACGCCCATGGCGATGACTTCCTTGAGCGTGAGTTTCTCGGCGTGGGCAGGGCTCATCGCGTGCTCCCGGACCCGGAGACCGGATCAACCCCGCCCTGGCGTACCGTTGCGTTCATTGGTCGTGCTTCCGGCCCAGCCGTTTTTCCACCTCGACCACGTGCCGCGTGGTGGCCAGGACCGTATCCGGGTTGAGGCTCATGGAATCGATACCGATTTCCACCAGGTACTCGGCCATCTCCGGGTAATCGGAGGGGGCCTGGCCGCACAGGCCCGAATGGCGGCCGTTGCGCCGTGCGCCTTCCACGGCCAGGCGGATCATCTGCTTGACGCCGGGATCCCGCTCATCGAAATCGAAGGAGACGATTTCCGAATCGCGATCCACGCCCAGGGTGAGCTGGGTGAGATCGTTGGAGCCGATGGAGAAGCCGTCGAAGTGTCTGGCGAATTCGTCGATCAGCACCACGTTGTTGGGGATCTCGCACATGACGTAGATCTCCAGCCCGTTCTCGCCGCGCTTCAGGCCGTGTTCGGCCATGGCCGCCAGCACCTTCTCGGCTTCGGGGATGCGCCGGCAGAAGGGAATCATCAGCTTCACGTTGGTCAGGCCCATCTCCTCGCGCACGCGCTTCATGGCGGCGCATTCGAGGGCGAAACCGTCGGCATAGGCGGGATGGGTATAGCGGGCCGCGCCGCGGAAGCCGATCATGGGGTTGTCCTCGTCCGGTTCGAAGTCGCGGCCCCCGAGCAGGGTGGCGTATTCGTTGGTCTTGAAGTCGGACATGCGCACCACCACCGGCCGGGGCCAGAAGGCGGCGGCGATGGTGCCCACCCCTTCGGAGAGCTTGCGCACGAAGTAGTCGCTGCCGTCCTTGTAGCCGACGATGAGGCTCTCGATGGCCTTGCGCACCTTGTCGTCGGTGAGGCGCTCGGGATGGCGCAGGGCCATGGGATGGGCCTTGATGTATTCGTTGATGATGAACTCCAGCCGCGCCAGGCCCACGCCGTCGTTGGGCAGGAAGGACGTGGCAAAGGCCAGATCCGGGTTGCCGAGATTGATCATGATTTTCGTTTTTGGCCGTGGCAGATCGGAAAGGTCGGTCTCGATGACCTCCCATTCCAGCTTGCCGCGATAGACCCGCCCCTCGTCCCCGCCGGCGCAGGAGACGGTGACCATCTCGCCATCGGGTATGGTCTCGGTGGCATCGTCGGTGCCGACCACCGCCGGGATGCCCAGTTCCCGGGCCACGATGGCCGCGTGGCAGGTGCGCCCGCCGCGGTTGGTGACGATGGCCGCCGCGGTCTTCATCACCGGTTCCCAGTCGGGGGTAGTCGTGTCCGCCACCAGCACCTCGCCGGGCCGGAATTCGTGCAGATGGGCCACGTCCGGGATCAGGCGCGCGCGCCCGGCGGCAATCTTCGTGCCGATGGCATAACCGCGGGCCAGGATCTCGCCTTCTTCCCTGAGATGGTACTGCTCGAGAATGTTGCCCTGTTTCTGTGATTCCACGGTCTCCGGCCGGGCCTGGACCATGTACAACCGGCCGTCGATGCCGTCCTTGGCCCATTCCATGTCCATGGGCTTTTCGTGGCCGGCCCTGGCGCTGTAGTGCTTCTCCACCTTGATGGCATAGTCGGCCAGGGTCAGCACGTCCTCGTCGCTGATGCAGAAGCGCCGGCGATCGGCCTCCGGCACCGGGACGTTGCGGGTCATCTCCCTGGCGCCACCCTCGGCATAGACCATCTTGATCTTCTTGCTGCCCAGGGTGCGGCGCAGCACGGCCCGGTAGCCCTGCTCGAAGGTGGGCTTGTGCACGTAGAACTCGTCCGGCTCCACTGCCCCCTGGACCACGTTCTCGCCCAGGCCGTAGGCGCCGGTGATGAACACCACGTCGCGGAACCCGGTTTCGGTATCCAGCGAGAACATCACCCCGGAGGCGGCCAGGTCGGACCGCACCATCTTCATGATGCCCACCGAGAGGTAGACCTTGAAATGGTCGAAGCCGTTGTCGATGCGGTAGTGAATGGCGCGATCGGTGAACAGGGAGGCGAAGCAGCGCTTGACCGCATCCAGCAGGTGATCGTCGCCGCGGATGTTGAGGTAGGTTTCCTGCTGGCCGGCGAAGCTGGCGGTGGGCAGATCCTCGGCAGTGGCCGAGGAGCGCACGGCCACGCTCATGTCCTCGCCGTACTGTTCCTCGAGCCGGTGATAGGCGTCGAGGATTTCCCGCTTCAGCGCGTCCGGCATGGGCGCGCCATAGACGATGGCCCGGGCCCGGGTGCCACGCCGGGCCAGGTCCTCGACGTCGTCCGGGTCGAGACCGTCGAGGGCCTCGTGCAGCGCATCCCAGGCCCCGGCGGCGGTGAGCATGTCGCGATAGGCCTCGGCGGTAACGGCAAAACCGTTGGGCACCCTGATCCCCTGGGGGGAAAGTTCGCGGTACATCTCACCGAGGGA
>JALVBM010000530.1 GCA_027010665.1 Chromatiales bacterium | reverse complement strand
CCTCGTGCAGCGCATCCCAGGCCCCGGCGGCGGTGAGCATGTCGCGATAGGCCTCGGCGGTAACGGCAAAACCGTTGGGCACCCTGATCCCCTGGGGGGAAAGTTCGCGGTACATCTCACCGAGGGAGGCATTCTTGCCGCCGACCAGCGGAATGTCGTCGATGCCGATTTCCTCGAACCAGCGCACGTATCGGGCCATGTCGTTCTCCTTTGTTCTTATTGGGGAATCCCGTCCCTTCCCGTGGCGAAAGAAACGGTCTTCGGGGGATTGGCGGTTCGGGCTCGCCGGATTCGTCAACGCAGCGTGTCAGAGTGGTTCCACCACTCGATGTGCTTTCGGACCCCCGCTATCGGCGCTGCTTCCTTCATATGGTGACGCTGCCGGGCGTTTGCAAGCGCCGGGGCGCGTTGGGGGGTGCCCCTGATGCGTCCGGGACTTTCACGTGAAGGCGGATGGGACCATGGTTCTGGCCGAAACCGGATCTATCCTGCGCCGCGTTAGCGGATTTGTCAGTAACCTGGATAACAGGTTCCGGGTGGGGGAATCAACGCCCGGGCATCCGGCCCCTGCCTTGAGGGCGAGTCGGATGGTGAATACAGAACGGCTGGAATGTTCGGTAATACGGAACGGCTGCCTAGTCGGATAGCCGATGAAAACGGGTGCCCCCGCATTTCGGGCAGGGGGGAATACGTCCGGCCTTGCTGAAGTGCAGTTTCTCCCCGCACTGATCACAGACCAGGGTGCCCGGGCCAGTCACCTCACCGGTGTGATAGGGCAGTCTTTGCAGTTCCTCCCGCCATTCCAGCCATTGGGTGAGGGTGGGATCGGCTACCTTGGGGATCAGTTCCAGCAGCCGGCCTTCCAGGCGATGCAGTTCGAAACCCAGCCAGCCTTCGGCGTCCTGCCGGCCCGAACGGTGATACCGGGAAAGGGATTGCAGATCCCGCTTTACGGCCTGTTTCACGTGTTCCTGTTCGGATTGCTCCAGTTCCTGAAGCCCGGGTGTCTGGTGGCTGGCCTGTTCTATCAGCTCGTCCACTTCACCCGCTTTCTCCTGATGATGGGGATCGCGGACGTGGAATTCGTCCAGCAGTTTTTCCAGCAGCAATTCATAGGCTTCGCCAAGGGCTTCGATGGGATCGCTGGGAGGCGGAATCTTTGACATGCGGTTTTCCTTGTGCCGATGTTGCCGGGGAACGGTTGGATCACCTGGGCAATTTACGCCCGTCGCTGTGCGAACGTAAATGACCCATGTCAGCTCATATGGCGGCGGTGACGGGATTTTGCAAGCGCGACGGACGGGTCGTGATCATGAACAGCCTGCGATTTCAATATCTTGCCTTGATCCCCTGGCTGCCGGATCGCGTCGGGCCTGCAGGGTTTGGGCACCAGCCTTGACCGGGCGCCGATCAGCATGCAGATTGCGTTGCATGTCCGCCGGGCCTTCGAATCGAATCGTGTTGCATCTGCGCGCTCTCATCATCGGTGTGGTCGCCGGCCTGGGCGGAGGACTGTTCAGTCTGGGCGGTGGCACGTTGACCATTCCGCTGATGATGGCCTGGTTGCGGCTCGATCCCTTCGCCGCGCGCGGGACGGCGCTGGCCGCCGCCCTGTTCCCGGCCGCTTTCGGGGCCTGGCTCTATCATCGCGCCGGCCAGGTGGACTGGCGAGCGGTGCTGGTCATTGCGGTGCCGGCCATGATCCTCACACCCGTGGTGGGCACGTTGACCGAACGCCTGCCCGGTGGCCGCCTGCGCCAGGCCTTCGGTGTGGTGGTCATCGCCGGTGCGGTGCTGCTGATTCTGCGCGATCAGCTATTGGGCAGCGCCGCCCTGCACGGGACGTTGCAATGGGGATGGCTGGCATTCGTGGGCATTGCCGAAGGCCTGGTCGCCGGCAGTGTCGGTGTCAGTGGCGGGCCGGTCCTGGCGCCCCTGCTGGTACTGGGGCTGGGCATGCCGCAGCAGCTCGCCCAGGGCTGTTCCCTGGCCGCACGGGTACCGGCGGTGCTGGCCGGTATCTGGGAGAACGGACGTTGCGGGCATGTGCGCATCGTGCTGTTGCCGGGACTGGTGCTCGGCGGGCTGTCGGGGGCCTGGCTCGGCAGTCGCATCGCCCTGTCCCTGCCCGAGATGCATCTGCGCTCGCTGTTTGCGGTGGTACTGGCGTTGATCGGAGTCCGCTATCTTCGCCCCCGGCGCGAGGACTGAATTTCCGGGTAAATCGGAGTATCCTTGACGCTCCCTTTCGTATCGACGTTTCGAGGTTGCCATGACCGACACTTCTCCCCTGATCATTGCAGCGGTGGACGAGTCCCCGTTCTTCGAACCGGTGGTGCAGCGTGCCCACCACATGGCCGGGTGCATGCAGTCACGTCTGGTGGTGCTGCATGTCTATCCGGCCCGCTCTGCGAACTATGCCAACGAGGCTTCGATGGGGGATCTCACCCTGCGCAGCAACGAGGATCGGGACCTTGAGGAGGAAGTGAAGATCCGGCAACGGCTCGAACCACGGCTGGAGGCCATTGGCGTCAAGCCCTCCGTGCTGGAAGTCGTCGGTGGCGCGCCGGCCCGCACCGTGGAGGAGATGGTGGAAAAACGCCAGGCGACCCTGCTGGTGGTGGGCCAGCCGAAGGCGCGGCTGGGATCGCTGGCGACCAAGATGGTCAAGAATGCGCCTTGTGACGTCTACATTGTGCGGGTAAACGACTGATTTTCATCACCCGAGGGGGGTTCACCGGTTTGCGTCCACACCGTCTGACGAGGCAGGCGGTGTGGACAAGTGTTGCTCAGTCGTGGATGACGATCTGCCAGGCGTCCAGGAGCACGTCCACGACCTGGCCGGCCTCATGGGCCACTTCACCAAGCCTTGCCAGCGCAGGCACCTGATTTTCCTCGGCCAGAAACTTCAGGGTCTCCTCGGCATGGCAATCCACATGCTGTTCGGCGGTCTCGCCCGGTTTGCACCCGCAGGCAACCGCATCGATACCAAGGCGAAAGTCCCTGGGCATTTGCAAAATCACCGGTTCGGCGTGGTGTACCTGGGCCATGGCCTTTTTCGCCGAAATCTCGCCTTCCCATTCCAGGACCGGCATGTTGCTGTAATCGCGCATGTTTTTCTCCTTGTCAGATTGCGGCCGGCTGCATTGTCAGCCGATGTCGAGGTGCCTGATCCAAGCTTAACAAAGAAATGTTTTGGCAGGACAGACAGGAGGCAAGGCCGTCGCCATCCGTTGCAGTATGCTATATTCCCTGCTCCATCTGCCGGAATTTCCGCATGCGGCATACGCTTTCCGACGAACTGATTGAAAGCCTCCGACAGGGCCCGCTTCTGGCCGGGCTGTCCCCGGAACTGGTGCGGGAACTCCTTCCCCAACTCGAATACCGTCACTGGCCACGACGGCGCATTGTCATGACGCCACGGGAGACGGTCGAGGAGTTCTGCCTGCTGATTCAAGGGCGGGTCAAGATCACCCGCCAGAATCCGGACACCGGTCGGGAACTGACCCTTTTTCTGCTCGGGCCCGGAGACGGTTTCAATGTCGTCAGCCTGCTGGACGGTCGCCCGCACGAGGTCACGGCCGAGACGCTCGATGACGTGGAAGCCCTGTGCGGGCCCGTGACGCTCTGGCAGTCCTGGCTGGATCAACATCCGTCCCTGTTGCGGGCCGTGCGCCGCTACGTGGATCGACAGTTGCGGCAGCTCAGCGAACTGGCCAGCGATCTGGCCCTGCACGATACCATGACCCGCCTGGCCCACCTCATCCTGCGGAATTTCGAAGACAGTCGGCAGGATCCCCGCCGCGATCTGCTGCGTGGTCTCTCCCACGAGGAGCTGGCCCATCTCATCGGTACCGTTCGGGTCGTGGTCAACCGCCTGTTGCGCGAAATGCGCGAAGAGGGGATCGTCGATTGCGAAGGGGGCGAGCTGCATGTGCGCAACCTGCAGAAACTGCTGGCGGTGGCCGAAGGTCATCTTTCCCGCCAGAACGGACAAAAGCGCTGATTCCGGGAACCTGTGCGTTCGCCGTTGTCGAACCGGGTATCGGCGCGGTACGAGTCTGGACCGGATCCAGAACACCAGCGATTTCTCCACGTTCATGTCGTTGGTGCCTTTACCTTGGCGCCAGATTTGCTATACCTGAACGAGGGTCGTAACAGGGAAGTGACTGTAACCTCGGTTACGGCAGACCAATCCGCGATCGCGCACAATCGTTCATCATCTTCCGGTTACGGGCATTCGCCCCGAGGAGCAGGGACATGATCATCCATCGGCACGCCGCCACCAAGAAGTCCACTACCGGGAAAAAGGCCGCTCGCAAGAAGACGGCGAGGAAAACCGCCAAGAAGACGGCCAAAAAAACCGCCAGCAAATCCGCCAGCAAGCGAGCCAGCAAGGCCGCGGCAGCCCGGGCGGCGTCCGAAACAGCCAGCCTGCAGAAGATCGACCCGGAACATCGCCGCCGCATGATCGCCGAGACGGCCTACTTCATTGCCGAACAGCGCGGCTTCGTCGGCGGCTCGCCGCTGGACGACTGGCTGCAGGCCGAAGTGCTGGTGGATCGCCTGCTGGAGAAGGAACAGGGCGAGGCGTGATGGCATGGAACACCGCTATTTCCGTCGCCGGCCCGAACACTTCGACGTCATTCTCAGCAATCCCCGTTACGGCACGGCCGATGCCCAGGTCGTGGACATCAGCCGCGAGGGCATGGCCCTGCGGCTGAACGGTTCGCCCTTTCCCAAGGGCACGCTGCTGGATGTGGTGCTGCCCGAGAGCAAGGAGACCCTCTACCATGGCCGTTATCTCAAGGGCTACGTCGTCTACGTGGATCGGGATCGCATCGGCCTGTGGTTGCTGGAGCCGGCAGCGGAGCTGGACGCGCATCTCCAGGGAAGCGCGACGCACGCCTCCTGACTCAGCGCGGCAGATCCGACAGATCGAATCGCATGCCGGGCCGGGCAATCCACACGTGGGCCGCCGGCTCTCGGCGCAGGGCATCGGCGAGCGCCAGCAGGGCCGGCGGCTCGCCATGGACCAGCACCACGGGCGGCCGATGCCGGAAGTGCCGGTACCATTCGAGCAACCCGGCCTGATCCGCATGGGAGGAAAGACCGCCAATGGTGTGGATCTTCGCCTTGACCACCACCTTCTCGCCCCACAGCCGAATGTGATCGGCGCCGTCCACCAGCGCCCGCCCGAGGGTGCCCTCGGCCTGGAAACCCACGATGACGACATGGGTCTCCGCTCGCCACACGTTGTGCTTGAGGTGGTGCAGAATGCGGCCACCGGTACACATGCCGCTGCCGGCGATGATCAGGGCTCCGGAGCGGATGCGGTTGATGGCCATGGACTCTTCCGAGGTCATGGTGAAGCGGATGTGGGGCAGCAGAGGCCCGGATGCGCGTCTGACCAGCTCGTCGGCCGCGCGGGGATTCAGCAGGTCGAGATATTTCAGATACACGGCCGTGACCTTGATGGCCATGGGACTGTCGACGAAGATGTGCCAATGGTTCAGCCCCCATTCGTCCACATGCCGTGACATTTCGAACAGCAGTTCCTGGGTGCGATCCACGGCAAAGGCCGGCATCAGGATGTTGCCGCGGGAACGCCGGGCCTCGTCGAGCACCTGGCCGAATTCCTGCCAGGTGGCCTGCCAGCTCCGGTGGCGGCGATCCCCGTATGTGCTCTCCATGAGGATCAGATCCGCCTTTTCGAGCAGGGCAGGATAGCGCAGTAGTGGCGTTCCCTTGTGGCCGAGATCGCCGGTGAAGACCAGCGTTCGTTGCAGCGAACCTTCCCTGAGCCGCAGTTCCACGATGGCCGAGCCGAGAATGTGGCCGGCCTCGTGCAGGCGCACACGGACTCCGGGCACCACCTCGAAGGTCTTTTCGTAGGCATGCCCCACGAACCGATCCATGGTGGCTTCCGCATCCTGCCGGGTATACAGCGGCTCGACGGGCGGCAGACCGCGTCGCTCGCGCTTGCGGTTCTCCCATTCGGCATCCTTTTCCTGCAGATAGGCGGCATCCTTGAGCATGATCTCGCACAGATCGATACTGGCCATCTGGGTATGGATCGTGCCGCGGAAACCGCGTCGAACCAGCAAGGGCAGGCGCCCGCTGTGATCGATATGGGCATGACTGAGCACCACCGCATCGATCTCGCGCGGATTGAAAGGGAAAGGATCGCGGTTGCGCTCCTCGTCGGCCGGTGTGCCCTGGAACAGGCCACAGTCGATGAGCACCTTGCGCCCACCCACTTCCAGCAAGTGGCAGGAGCCGGTGACCTCGCCGCAAGCGCCGTGATGAGACAGTTTCATGCGCGATACCGGATTTCGGTCGTTTGGGTATGGGTTTTTGCGACGCCTGCCCTTATGATCCAAAGAGCGGCATAAATCACATCGGCAGGGGGATGCCATGCAAGCCTATCACAAGATCATCGTCGCCACCGACTTCTCCCCGGGCAGCGAGCACGCGGCCCGACGTGGCCAGTTGCTGGCCGAGCAGAACAACGCGGAACTGATCCTGTTGCACGTGGTGGAGGGGTTCCCGGAGGATCTCCCGGTCGAGTGGGTCGGACCCGAGGACGTGGATCCCAAGACCTACATCACCGAACGGGCCATGCAGTCCCTGCAGGCCTTCGCCGAACGGCTCGGGATCACCGAGGCGAAATGGGACGTGGTGTTCAGCGATCGCGGTCCGCGCCAGGAAATCGTCGCCTACGCCCAACAACAGGAAGCGGACCTCATCCTTCTCGGTGCCACCGGCGCCCATGGCATCGTCGGCCTGCTCGGCACCACCGTCTGTGGCGTGATCCAGACGGCGCAGTGTGATGTGCTGGCGGTGAGGACGGTCTGAAAAACAGGGCCAAGGGCCGAGTGGCGAGGTACGAGGTATTCAAATACCCGTTTTTCCTCGCCACTCGTTCCTCGTCCCTCGGCCCTGTTTATATGGCATCCACAATCTTCTGCCCCACCCGGAAGGCATTGGCATAGATCGTCCAGGTATAGGGCACACTGCCGCCGGTGGGCATGAAGCTGCCGTCGCTGACATAGAGGTTGGGCGCGTCGAAGACACGGCAGTCGGGATCGAGCACGGCGTGGGCCGGATCGGTGCCGAAGCGGCAGCCGCCGGCGACCAGATTGGCCGGCGGCGAGCCGCTGACGCCGCCGTACACGTCGCGGGCGCCCATCTCACGCAGCACCCGTTTCGCCTTTTCCGAGAGCACTTCGCCGACGCGCAGATCGTGCGGGTGATAGCCCACCCGGACCCGGGCGACGGGCATGCCCCACTTGTCTTTTACATGAGGATCGAGGGTGACGAAACAATCATCGGTGGGCAGCCAGTCGCAGAACACCTCGTAGCGCAGGTAGCGGCCCTGGGTAAATTCCTGCTGCAGCCTGCGCTTCAGGCGCGAACCCCAGATCAGCCGGCCATCGTCGTCCCGTTTGAGCGGATTGGCGCGGGCGACGGGATTGGGATGGCGGAACAGGAAGTCGATGGTGCCGCCCTTGACGCGCCCCAGCCGCGGCGTCTCGAACACGTACCCGTCCTGCAGGCCGCGGTTGACGAAGGGCCCGCGCCGGCGCAGGGCTTCGGCTTCCTCGGGTGTGCGATCCCGGTACAGAAAGGTTCCCTGGCCGCTGCCGCCGGCCGAGAACAGCAGATTGCGACCGACCTGGCCCCGGTTGTTGCCCAGGCCGTGCGGGTGTTTCGGTCCCGGTGAGGACAACAACAGGCGGGCGGTCTCGATGGCCTGACAGGCGACGACGAAGATCTTTCCGCGGACCCGTTGCCGGTTGCCATCCCGATCGGCATACTCGGCCGACACCACCCTGCCCCGGGCATCGGAGATCAGACGCGTGACCCTGGCGTGGGGCCGGATATGGCAGCGACCGGTGGTCACGGCCTGATCGAGCAGGGCGGCGCGGGCGGAACTCTTGGCCCCGGTGCTGCAGCCATAGCTGCCGCAATAGATGGAATAGGAACAACTGTTGCGATCATGCGCGGGTCGGGACAGGATGGCGCGCGGGGTGGGCAGGGCCTGCCAGCCCAGCCGTTCGCAGGCGTCGTCGATCCAGCGGCTGACGATGTTCTCGTCCAGGGGCGGATGGGGGAAGTCGGGCGTGGAGCGCGGTTCGAGAAAGGGATGCTGCACCACCCGCCCCGAGATTCCCACCACCTGCTCCACCAGCGTGTACCAGGGTTCCAGTTCCGAGTAGGTAATGGGCCAGTCGGCCACGTTGGCGCCTTCGATGGGGCCGAACTCGCTGCGCAGCCGGAAGTCCATCGGCTTGAGGCGGTAGAAGTAGCCGCTCATGAAATTGGACGAGCCGCCCACCACGTTGCCGTTCCAGAAATCCCAGCCCGATTCGGAGGTGGGCGTGGCCTGCCAGCCGTCACCGTCCGGCTCCTCGATCACGTGCTGCTCGTCGCGCAGATCCGGTGTGTAGGCGCTGCGGCGGCAGCAGGCCAATTCGTCCTTGCAGAAGTCCTGTTCGGTCAGCCACGGACCCTTCTCCAGCACCAGTACGTCGTGGCCGGCGCGGGCCAGCATCCAGGCCACCGGCGCGGCACCGGCGCCACTGCCGACGATGACGACATCGTAATCCGTGTTCATTTCTTCAGGATCCGATCATAGGTATTGGCGGCCGTGGGCAGCGGAAAGCCGGGATCGTGTTCCAGCCACCGCCAGCCGATGCCGTCTGGATTGCCGCCATAGACCGGGGCGGTGAGCAGCGCCTCGAAGATGTACAGCAGTAAAAGTGACAACCAGTTCTCGCCTGCCTGGCTGCGGGCGATGCGCTGCAGCAGGGCCTCCTGCCGATCGGCGGACAGGGCCGGAAAGTCGGCGTCGTGCGCCTGGCGGGCCAGATCGTTCAGCCATGCCGGTCCCTGCAGCAGGAAGGTCTTTTCCTCTTTGGGAAAGCGCGGAAGACGCATGGCCTGCTGCAGATAGGCGCTGGCGCGGATCGCCCGGGCGCCGGGGCCGTTGCCATCGTCGGGAAACAGGCGTTCCTGCACGGCGGCGATGGTTTGCCAGACCGTTTCCGCTGCTTCATCGGTATCGTCTGCAGCCTGCACCCCGTCGGGCAGCCAGGGCAGGACGAGACCGCTCGCCAGTGCGCCGGCGCCCTTGAGGAAACGGCGGCGTGAAACGGGATGGGCCTGCCAGGCGGCATGGGCATGGTGAAACATCGCCGGTGGCATGTCAGGGCGGGGTTTGCGCATCGGGTCTCCAGCGATCAAGGAAAGCACGGAAGCGCTGTCGCGAGTAGCGGCCGTCTTCCTGCCATTCGGTCGTGTCCTGCGAATGCAGGATGCGGCCCTGTCCGTCGGTCACGAAGGCATGAGGATAACCGGCGAAGCGGGGCAGTCCGGCGAGGAAGGCGGCGTTGTCGTTCTCTTCGCTCACGTTCACCTTGAGCAAAACGAACTGGCGATGCAAACGGTTTCGCAGATCCGGATTTTCGGCCAGAAACCGATCCAGTCGCCGGCACCAAACGCACCAGTCGCCACCCAGTTCAATGAGCACGTAACGGCCGCTCTGGCGTGCCAGGGCGATGGCCTCGCGGCCGTCGGCGGCCGGATCCCGGTTCGGGTCGTAGCCCTGGCTCCAGGCCGGCAGGGATGCCGATTCGCTGGCCAGAACCATCGCTGGTGCCATCAGCAGCCAGGCAACGAGGCAAGACAGGATTGCCTTCAGCCATGTCCGCAGGCACGATTGTTGGAGAAACATGGGGGCAACGTTAGACCAGCCCCTGGCAAATCGCAAGACGGTGAGGAGGCCGCCATGAACGAAATTCCGGAGCAGGCCGGCGAATGCCAGGTGTGTCATCAGCACAAACCCCTGGCCGACATGTTGCCGGCCAACATGGTGCGCAGCGGTATGCTCAGGCTGGTGAAGGAAAAGGTGCCGCACTGGGACCCCAAGGGCTACATCTGCTTCTCGTGCCTCAACCGCATCCGCAGCGAATACATCGAGGACCTGCTGGAAAAGGATCTGGGCGAGCTGGACGAGCTCGAGAAGGAAGTGGTGGAAAGCCTGCGCGAGAACGAGCTGCTGTCGGAGAACCTCAATGAGGAGTACGAGAAGCACCTGACGCTCGGCGATCGAATTGCCGACAAGGTGGCCGAGTTCGGCGGCAGCTGGACCTTCATCGGCTGGTTTGCCCTGTTCATTCTCGTCTGGATTGGCATCAATACCTGGGTGCTCATCTGGAGACCCTTCGATCCCTATCCCTTCATCCTGCTCAACCTGCTGCTCTCACTGCTGGCTGCCATCCAGGCGCCCATCATCATGATGAGCCAGAACCGCCAGGAAGATCGCGATCGCATGCGTGCCGAGAACGACTACCAGGTCAACCTCAAGTCGGAAGTGGAAGTGCGAATCATCAGCGAGAAGCTGGATCAGCTCCTCCACCACGAAATGCGCCGCTTCCTCGAAATCCAGCAGATCCAGACCGACATGCTCAATGAATTGCAGGAGCGGTTGCAGAAGACGAGATGATGAGTTGACAGCATAACAGGGGACGAGTGGTGGGGGCCGAGGGCCGAGGAAAACCGGGTTCGCGGCCCTTGTCCCTCGTCACTCGTCCCTCGGCTCTGGCATCCTGCTTCGCTCTACCTCCTGCATCCCTGCAGTCGTCGTCCCTCGCCCCTGCGCCGGCTTCGCCGGCGCGTTTGGCATGTCCCGCACGTGAATGTCCCGTTGCGGGAAGGGGATCTCGATGCCGGCTTCGCGGAAGGCCTTGTCGATGGCGAAGTTGAGATCGCTGATCACACCCAGGCGTTCGTCGATGTTGCGGATGAAGGCGCGCAGCTCGAAATCCAGTGAACTGTCGCCGAAACCCCGGAACAGAACCCGGGGTTTTGGCAGGCTGCCATCGGTGACCACCCTCGGGTGTTCGCTTGCGATGCGCTCGAGAATCTCGCGGACCTGATCGGTGTCGCTGCCATAGGCCACGCCCACGGACAGACGCAGGCGGCCGCGTTCGTCCTTGAGCATCCAGTTGGTCACCTGACTGGAGATGAGTTCCGAGTTGGGCACGATGACATCGGCGCGATCGAAGGTCTGGATCTGGGTGGAACGGATGCGGATGCGCTTCACGTAGCCCTCCGTGTCGCCAACCACGATCCAGTCACCGGTCTTGATGGGCCGCTCGAACAGCAGGATGAGGCCGGAAATGAAGTTGTTGACGATGTTCTGCAGGCCGAAGCCGATACCCACCGACAGGGCGCCGGCAATGATGGCCAGGTTCTGGAACTCGAATCCGGCCACGCTCAGGCCGATGAAGAAGGCCAGGGCCACGAACAGGTAACCGGTGATGGTGACCATGGCCTCGCGGGCGCCACGATCCATGTCGGTCTTCTTCAGCCAGCGGTTCTCCAGCCGGTTGCGCACCCAGCCCCCGAACAGGATGATGAGGGCGATGGTCATCAGGGCCAGGCCGATTTTCACCGGCACGATGGTGAGATTGCCGATGGTAAAGCCTTGGGTCAGCAGCGTCTCGATCTGCAGCAGGATGGTGTCCGAGACGTCCCACACCAGCAGCAGCACGTAGGCGAATCCGGCCCAGATGGCAACACCGGTGAGGAAGCGCAGCCAGATGATGCCCGGGATCTTGCGGGTTTCCTTGATGCCCATGACCCGGTGGATGCGATAACTCCAGGGACTGCTGCCCGATTCCAGAATGTCGTAGAAATCCCGTGCCAGGCGCAGCAGCAGAATGGTGAACCCGAGCGCGATCAGGGAACCGATGATGTCCCGGGCCAGGGTCAAGGCCAGGTTGCGGTAGCCCATCCATTCGATGATCAGGGCAGCGCCCAGCGACAGGTGCACCAGCGCACTCAGCCACAGCCGCCGGGCGAAGATGGGCAGGCGCATGATCAGGGAAATGGCCCAGATGAGATTGAGGATCAAGATGGCGGCGAACACGGCGCGGGTGATCAGAATCGCGGGCTCCGGCAGGCTCTGTGCGAACAGCGAGGCAAACAGCAGATAGCCCACATACGCCAGGATGGCGAGCACCTTGAGCCGGCGCGCCAGTTGATGGGCGAGTGTCTCCGGCAGGTTCAGGAACAGCCGGGCCGGCGCCGGCGGATGCAGGAGCAGACGGACGATGGCCAGAAACAGGAAGTAGGGCGGCAGACCGACGACCACCATGGTGATGAACGGAATCGGTTTGAGCTGATGGGTGACGGTGTAGAACAGGATGGCCGCAGCCGTGCTGCCCAGCAGTTGTGGCGCGTAGTGGGCCAACGTGGTCAACAGGGCCTGCATGAAACGGCTGGCAAACTCGTCGGGATGCCAGACCTTGTGCGTAATCCAGCGCATGAGGCCATAGCGGATCAGCATGCCGCTGCCGACGGCCATGATCAGCACGATGGCCAGAATCACCCAGTGCAGGGGCGCGAGCAGATCGAGGCCGCTGTGTTTTTGCAGAAAACGGAAGGTGTCGGCAATCCAGCGGGGTGGCTGTGACCAGTTTTCCCGCAGCAGGGTGATCACGTCGGGACCGCGGGCCAGCAACTGATGCGCCAGGACGTCCCGGGTCCGTTCGTTGATGGTCTTCAGCAAGTCCTCGCTGCGCAGGGCCATGGCCTTGCAGGTGCCGAGTTGCCGTTCCAGCTCGACCAGCTGTTTCCTGATGTCCAGGCGCTGCCTGCGAACGTCCGGCGTGTCCTTGGCGCTGGGCTCGCCAAGGCTTTCCAGGTTGGCCTGCAGTTTTTTCGCCTGTGGTGTCAGATTGGTCACGCAGGCCGTGGCGTCTCCGTGAATGCGCGTGACCTCGTTGGCCAGTTCCTTGAGCCGATCCAGATCCAGGCGGCGCTTTTTCAGCTCCCGCTCATAGAGCGTCAGTTGCTTGCCCAGTTTCTGCAGATCCGGCCCGTCGTCGGCCAGGGCAGGAGGCGCAAGGGACAGGCTCAGCAGCAGGGACAGGAACCCCGGAAGCAGTACGCGCAGGACAGGAAACAGCCGGGTTGCCATCACATCGCATCATTCAGAGGATTTGACCGGATTTTCCTCCACCTGCCCGAGCGGTGCAACGACGGAATCGCCAATCAGGACAGGGCGTCTATCCCGCGCAGCAGGAAAGCTGCCTGACGTCCTTGCTGAAGGTCTGGGCGCAGAGCTTCAGACCCTCGACCATGGTCAGGTACGGATAGAGCATGTCGGCCATTTCCGCAATGGTCATGCGCTGGCGGATGGCCATGGCGGCGCTCTGGATGATCTCGCCGCCCTCGGCAGCCAGCACCTGGCAGCCGAGCAGGCGTCCGGAGGTCTTTTCCGCCACCAGCTTGATGAAGCCGCGAGTATCGAGGTTGGCCAGGGCGCGGGGCACGTTTTCCAGATCCAGCGTGCGGCTGTCGGTTTCGATGCCCTTTGCCTGCGCCTCGGCTTCGGTCAGCCCCACGGTGGCTACCTGGGGATCGGTGAACACCACGGCCGGCAGCACCGACAGATCCAGGCTGGCCTCGCCACCGGTCATGTTGATGGCGGCCCGGGTGCCGGCGGCCGCCGCCACGTAGACGAACTGCGGCAGGCTGGTGCAGTCGCCCACGGCATAGACGTTCGCCACGCTCGTGCGCAAACGATCGTCCACCATGATGGCGCCACGGTGATCGGTTTCGATGCCGGCCTTGTCCAGTTGCAGGCGATCGGTATTGGGCGTGCGGCCGGTGGCCAGCAGCAGGCGATCGCCGGTGATGTTTTCCCCGCCGATGTTGACCATGAACCGGCCGTCCACATGCCGGACCGACCCGGGGCTGGCATGCAGGCGCACGTCCATCCCTTCGGCCGTCAGGATGTCCCGGAGCACCTCGCCGACATGGGGATCGGTCTTCGACAACAGGGTGCTGCGCGAGATCACGGTGACGCGGCTGCCCAGGTGCAGGAAGGCCTGGGCCAGTTCCAGGGCCACCACCGAACCGCCGATCACGATCAGGTGCCCGGGCAGTTCCGCGGCCTGCAGGGCCTCGGTGGAAGTCCAGTACGGCGTGCCGGCCAGGCCCGGAATGTCGGGCACGGCTGTCCGCGCGCCGGTGGCAATCAGGATTCGATCCGCCTGCACTGTCTTCTCCGAACCGTCGGGCCGGGTGACGATCAGCGTGTTGGCATTCTCGAAGCGCGCCCAGCCCCGCAGCAGGTTGATGTCTGGATGGCTTTCCAGAATGCTTTCGTACTTGGCATGGCGCAGTTCCTTCACCATGGCCTGCTGCTGGGCGACCATGGCCGAACGATCGACTTTGGGCACGGTGCGGGGGATTCCCTCGAAACCGTGATGCCCCTGCAGCCAGGCCACATGGGCCCCGCGGATCAGGATTTTCGACGGCACGCAGCCGATGTTCACGCAGGTGCCGCCGATCACCTCGCCACCTTCGATCATGGTCACCCGGGCGCCGGCTTCGGTGGCCTTGATGGCCGCGGCAAAGGCCCCCGAGCCACTGCCGATGATGGCGATGTGCAGACCGCCATCGCCACCGCCGGTTCGGGGTGTGTCCCCTGTCTCGGCGTCATTGGCTACCGGTTGCGCGCCATACCCCTTGGCCTCAACGGCGGCGATCAGCTGCTCGACGTTCATGCTCTCCGGCGCCTCGATCCGTGCCAGCCCTTCCTCGAAGGATACTTGTGCTTTCACCCCCGGCAGGGCATTCAGAGCCGCCTGCGCCGATTGCGCGCAGTGGTCACACGTCATGCCGGTAATCTTGAGTCTTTGCCGTTTCACGGTTTTTCCCTCGCCCCTCGCCCCTCGTCCCTCGTCCCCGTCTTTCTCGGAATGGCTTCATAGCCGGCGTTCTTCACCGCGGTGGTCAGATCCTGCACCGTGGTCCTGGCGGGATCGAAGGTCACCGTGGCCGTCTTGCTGTCGAAATCGGAACGGGCCTCGACCACCCCCGGCACCTTCTGCAGTGCCTTGCGCACGGTGATGG
>JALVBM010000529.1 GCA_027010665.1 Chromatiales bacterium | reverse complement strand
TCGTAGGGATCGGTCATGGGCATGTCCTCGCCCGGGAGGATGAGCGTGGTGCTCATGATCGGCTCGCCCAGTTCCTCGAGCAGGGCCTGGGCGATGCGGTTGTCCGGAATGCGGATGCCGATGGTGCGCCGTTTGGGGTGCAGCAGGCGCCGCGGCACTTCCCGGGTGGCCGGAAGGATGAAGGTATAGGGGCCCGGGGTGTGGGCATTGATCAGCCGGTAGGCGATGTTGTCCATGCGCGCGTAATTGGCGGCCTGGGAGAGATCCCGGCACACCAGGGTGAAATTGTGCCTGTCGTCCACGCGGCGGATGTCGCGGATCCGGTCCAGGGCCTTCTTGTCGCCCAGATGGCAGCCCAGGGCGTAGGCCGAATCGGTGGGATAGACGATCACGGCCCCGTTGCGCAGCAGCTCCACCGCCTGGCGGACGAGGCGCGGCTGGGGATTGTCGGGGTGGATCTGGAAGAACTGGCTCATGAGGCCCGCTCGGCCGGCAGGGCGCCGGTGGCCTGCTGCCAGGCCACGCTCTGCCAGACGGGCCGGCATCCCGGGGGCAGTTCGGGCAGGCGGCCGAGCTCGTACCAGGGATTCTCGGGGCCGTGGAAGTCGGAGCCGGCCGAGGCCAGCAGGTCGAAGCGGCGGGCCAGCAGGGCCATGCGCAGGTTGTCGTCGGGCGAATGACTGCCGGAGAC
The DNA here is from genome assembly GCA_027010665.1 of Chromatiales bacterium. Lineage (GTDB taxonomy): Bacteria > Pseudomonadota > Gammaproteobacteria > UBA6429 > Thiohalophilaceae > JALSSV01. The sequence goes on along the minus strand of JALVBM010000529.1, from coordinate 844 downwards.
CACTTCCAGGCCGATCCCGCCCAGTTCCCGGAACGCGCCGAGCAGTTGCCGCAAGCGGGTGGCGCTGAGGCGATACCGGGCCGGATGGGCGATGACGGCGAGACCGCCGGCCCCGGTGATCCAGCCGACCCCCTCCTCCAGGCTGGCCCATTCCCCTGCCACGTGTCCGGGCTTGCCGTGCACCAGGAAACGGCGGAACACCTGGCGAACGTCCTTCGCATGGCCCGTTTCCACCAGAAAATGGGCGAAATGGGTACGGCTGAGGATGGCGCCCTTGCTGTGACGGCGGGCGCCCTCAAGTGCGCCGTCGATGCCATGCTTCGCCAGCCGCGCGGCGATCTCCCCGGCCCGCCAGTCGCGGAATGCCCGCAGTCGGGCCGTGCCGGCCAAAAGCCCGGGATTTTCGGGATCGATGCCGAGGCCGACCACGTGGATGGTCTGGTGGCTCCAGGTCACCGACAGTTCGATGCCGGGCACGAAGCGCACGCCCGTGCGGCGCGCCTCGGCGGCCGCTTCGGCCAGGCCCGCTGTCTCGTCGTGATCGGTGAGCGCCAGCACGTCCACCCCGCGGGTGGCGGCCCGGCGGACCACGGCGGACGGCGAGAGGGTGCCGTCGGAGGCAGTGGAATGGCAGTGGAGATCGTATCTGGGCGCGGGCATCCGGCCATTATACCGGGTCCGGCCACGCCAATGGCGTCTCCCTGTGATAAAGTGGGAGCCGTTTTTCCAGCCGACAGGATACCGGTACCCTCCCCCCATGGCTCAAGCCAATCTGGACATCGATCTGCCCGAACTGACCCAGGCCATGCACGACGTCTGCGCCAGTCTCCGGGATGCCGCCGGG
>JALVBM010000528.1 GCA_027010665.1 Chromatiales bacterium | reverse complement strand
CGAAGGTCTTGCGCCCCATGACGATGGGCTTGCCCAGGGTGTGCTGCCGGAACCACTTCATGTCCGCCGGCAACTTCCACGGCAGACGGTTCTCGATCCCGATCACACGATCGTCGGTCATGGCGGCAATGAGGGCGATTCTTGTCATTTGTCAGCCTATAGTGGCATGAACTCGGAGGGCACGGAGACACGGAGGACTCGGAGAATCGATAATTCTGAAACACCAATATTTCGTATTGCTATCAATCATTTCAAAGGGTAGCGATCTGTAGGAGCGGCGCCCTCGCCGCGATTGTTCGGCCAATCGGGACATTCAACAAAAACCTCCGTGCTCTCCGTGCCTCCGTGCCCTCCGTGTACCTTCCACCCAGCCGGAACAACATCACACCGCCACCGGCGCCTTGATCGGCGGATGGCACTGGTAGTTCTCCAGTGTGAAATCCTCGAAACGGAAGCCGAAGATGTCCTTCACGTCCGGGTTGAGCTTCATGGTCGGCAGCGGGTACGGTTCGCGGGCGAGCTGGGTGGCCACCTGTTCCATGTGGTTGGCATACAGGTGCGCATCGCCCAGGGTGTGGATGAACTCGCCGGGTTCCAGATCGCAGACCTGGGCCAGCATCAGGGTCAGCAGGGCATAGGAGGCGATGTTGAAGGGCACGCCGAGGAAGATGTCGGCGCTGCGCTGGTAGAGCTGGCAGGAAAGGCGGCCATCGGCCACGTAGAACTGGAAGAAGGCATGGCAGGGCGCCAGGGCCATCTTTCCTCGGCGAACATTTTCCTGGGGCGGGATGGTCTCGTCGGGCAGATCGGCCACGTTCCAGGCCGATACGATGATGCGGCGGCTGTCGGGATTGTGCCGGAGCTGGTGCACCACCTGAGAGATTTGATCAATGTGCTCGCCCGACGGCGTGGGCCAGGCGCGCCACTGCCGGCCGTAGACCGGGCCGAGATCGCCGTTCCCGTCGGCCCATTCGTCCCAGATGGTCACGCCGTTTTCGTGCAGGTAGGCGATGTTGGTTTCGCCCTTCAGGAACCACAGCAGTTCGTGAATAATGGAGCGCAGGTGCACCTTCTTGGTGGTCACCAGCGGAAAACCCTGTTGCAGGTCGAAGCGCATCTGGTAACCGAACACGCTGCGCGTGCCGGTGCCTGTGCGATCGCCCTTCTGCACGCCATGGTCGCGCACGTGGCGCATGAGTTCGAGATATTGCTTCATGCCTTTCCTTCCTTCATGGCCGGCTGCCGGTAGGCCAGCCACACCAGCACGATACCCGCCAGCACCAGCGGCAGGGAGAGCACCATGCCCATGGTCACCCAGCCGAAGGCCAGATAGCCGATGTGGGTGTCGGGCAGGCGCACGAATTCCACCAGGATGCGGAACGTGCCATAACCGATGGCGAACACGCCGGAGGTGGCCATGGTCGGTCGCGGCCTGGCCGAGTAGATCCAGACGATGACGAACAGCACCAGCCCTTCCAGCAAGGCTTCGTACAGGGGTGTGGGATGGCGCGGCTCGGGACCGGCGGCCGGGAAGATCATGCCCCAGGGCAAATCGGTCGGCTTGCCCCACAGCTCGCCATTGATGAAGTTGCCGATACGGCCGAAACCGAGGCCCAGCGGGATCATGGGAATGGCAAAGTCGACGATTTCGAAATAGCCCTTGCCGAACTTGCGGTGGCAGTACCACAACCCGGCCAGCACACCGAGCAGACCGCCGTGGAAGGACATGCCGCCCTGCCAGATGCGGAAGATCATCAACGGATCGTCGAGAAACGCACCGAAGTTGTAGAACAGCACATACCCGATGCGCCCGCCGAGGATCACACCCAGGCCGCCGTAGAACAGCATGTCGTCCACCATCTGCGCCGTCCAGCCCCGCCCAGCGGGACGCTTGAGTTGCAGGCGGCCGATCCACCAGGCGGCCAGGAAACCGCACAGATACATGAGCCCGTACCAGTGCACGGGCCAGCCGAAGAGATGAAAGGCGACGGGATCGAAATCGACGACCATGTCCGGAAACTCCTGTGTCAGCCCACGCGGCAGAAGAAGGCCTTGAGATAGTCGGTCTCGGCCATGGCCGGATGGACCGGATGATCGGGCCCCTGATGCCCCTGTTCGATGATCTGCAGGGGCGTGCCGTTGATGGCCGCCGCCTTGCGCAGGATGTCGCGCAGGCTGTCCCGATCCAGATGCCAGGAACAGGAGGCCGAGACCAGCAGGCCGCCGGGCCGCAACACCTGCATGGCCAGCCGGTTGAGACGCTGGTAGGCGATGGTGCCCTCCTTCACGTCCTTGCGCCGCTTGATGAAGGCCGGCGGATCCACCACCACCACATCGAACAGCTCCGACTGGGCACGCAGGGCCTTGAGGGTATCGAAAGCGTCGCCGTGGCGCAGTTGCAGATGTCGCTCGTCGAAACCGTTGAGCCGGGCGTTCTCAAGGGCGATCTCGAGGAAGGTGGCCGAACCGTCCACGCACATCACCTCGCGGGCACCGGCGGTCAGCGCCTGCACGCCCCAGGCACCCACGTAGCTGAACACGTCCAGCACCCGCTTGCCGGCCACGTAGCGGCGCAGGCGTTCGCGGTTCAGGCGGTGATCGTAGTACCAGCCGGTCTTCTGGCCGCCGGCCAGCGGCACCTCGAAACGGGTGTCGTTCTCCACCACCGGCACCCGCCCCGGCAACTGGCCGACGACCGTTTCCACGTATCGTTCCAGGCCCTCCTGCTCGCGGGCGGGTGTGTCGTTGCGCAACAGCACCACGGCCGGCTCGAACACCGCCTCCAGGGCATCGACGATGATCGGCCGCGCCAGCTCCATGCCGGCGGTGGTCATCTGCACCACCAGCACGTTGTCGAAGCGATCCACCACCAGCCCCGGCAGGCCGTCGCTCTCGCCGTAGCACAGCCGGTAGAAGGGCTCGTCGAAGGCCATCTCGCGCAGGGCCAGGGCATGGCGCAGGCGCTTCTCGATGAATGGCTGGTCCAGCGGCTGGGGTACCCTGCGGCTGTAGATCCGCGCGCAAATCAGGGTGGCCGGGTTGACCGTGGCCATGCCCAGGGGCTTGCCCCGGGCGTCTTCCACCACCGCCACCTCGCCGGGCGTGAAGGCAGTCAGCGGCGTGGCGCGGGTATCCACCTCGTTGCTGTAGATCCAGCGATGGCCGGCGCGCACGCGGCGGTCCTCCCGCTTCTTCAGGCGCAGGACGGGGAACTCGGTGGCGGGATTCACGGCGGGCGGGTTCATCGTTCGCGGAAAGCGCATAGTCTGCCGGAGATGGCCGCCGGCGTCCATGTGCTATAATACCCGACTCATTTGCTCAACTATATCGGATCCCCATGAACGCCCTCGCCGCCGAAACCAGCCCCTATCTCCAGCAGCACGCCGACAACCCGGTCCAGTGGTATCCCTGGAATCCCGAAGCCCTGGCCCTGGCCCGCGACAGCGGCAAGCCCATTCTGCTCTCCATCGGCTATTCGGCCTGCCACTGGTGTCACGTGATGGCCCACGAGTCGTTCGAGGATCCGACCACCGCCGAGGTCATGAACCGGCTATACGTGAACATCAAGGTGGATCGCGAGGAACGCCCCGATCTCGACCGCATCTACCAGAACGCCTTCCAGCTCCTCAACCAGCGCGCCGGCGGCTGGCCGCTGACCGTGTTTCTCACGCCCGACGATCACGTGCCCTTCTTCGCCGGCACCTACTTCCCGCCCGAGCCGCGCCACGGCATGCCATCGTTCCGCGACGTGCTCGAACAGGTGGCCGCCTTCTACCATCAGAACCGCGACGAAATCTCTGCCCAGAACGAACGCCTGCTCGATGCCCTGGCCAGCTTCAACCCCCGGCCCACACAGGCGGCCCGCCTCGACGCCGCGCCGCTGGATCAGGCCCGCCAGCAGCTCGGCGCCCATTACGACCGCCAGTACGGCGGCTTCGGCGGCGCGCCCAAGTTTCCCCATCCCAACAACCTCGAACGCCTGCTGCGTCACTGGGCCATGACCCGCGACGCCGGCCAGGCCGACGACGCCGCGCTGGAGATGGTCACCAATACCCTGCAGGCCATGGCCGCCGGCGGCATCTACGACCAGCTCGGCGGCGGCTTTTGCCGCTATGCCGTGGACGAGCACTGGTCCATCCCCCATTTCGAGAAGATGCTCTACGACAACGGCCCGCTGCTGCACCTGTATGCCGCCGCCTGGGCCGCCACCGGCACCGGCCTGTTCCGGCGCATTGCCGAAGAGACCGGGGAATGGGTGCTGCGGGAGATGACCTCGTCCGATGGCGGCTTCTGGTCCACCCTCGACGCCGACAGCGAAGACGAGGAAGGCCGCTTCTACGTGTGGACACCCGACGAGGTGCGCGCCCTGCTGGACGCCGACGAATACGCCGTGGCCGCCCGCCTCTGGGGCCTCGACCAGCCCGCCAATTTCGAGGGCAAGTGGCATCTGCGGGTGATGATCGCCCCGGCGGATCTGGCCCGGGAACTGAAGCGTTCACCCGAAGACGTCCTGCGCCTGCGCGAGTCGGCCCGGCGCAAGCTGTTCGCCGCCCGCGAGCGGCGCGTCCATCCGGGCCGGGACGAGAAGATCCTCACCGCCTGGAACGGCCTGATGATCCGCGGCCTGGCCAGCGCCGGCCGGCTGCTCGGCCGCGAGGACTTCATCGACGCCGCCGCCCGTGCCGTGGACTTCATCCGCGACCACCTTTACCGCGACGGGCGGCTGGTGGCCGGCATCAAGGACGGCCGCGTCAATCCCAACCGCTATCTCGACGATCACGTGTTCCTGATCGACGGCCTGCTGGAACTGCTCCAGGCCCGCTTCCGCCCCGCCGATCTGCAACTGGCCATCGAACTGGCCGACACCGTGCTGGCCGACTTCCAGGACGAACTGGCCGGCGGCTTCTTCTTCACCCCCGCCGATCACGAATCCCTGATCCTGCGCCCCAAGCCCATCGCCGACGACGCCATCCCCGCCGGCAACGGCATCGCCGCCAGGGTGCTGCTGCGCCTCGGCCACCTGCTGGGCGAGACCCGCTATCTCGAAGCCGCCGAAGCCACCCTGCACTGCGCCTGGAGCCACCTCGAACAGTACGCCTCCCTGCACGGCGCCCTGCTCGATGCCCTCGAGGAATCCCTGCACCATCCGGAAATCGTCGTCCTGCGCGGCGACCCGACCGAACTGCCCGCCTGGCAGACGAAACTCGCCCATCCCTGGCAACCCCGCCGCCTGGTGCTCGCCATCCCGGTCGACGCACCCGAACTCCCCAGCCTCCTCGCCCAACGCCCCGCCCCGGCCACCGGCGTTACCGCCTGGATCTGCCGCGGCACCGCCTGCGAAGCGCCGGTGCGGAAGCTGGCGGATCTTTAGAACACGAAAACGCGTTATCCGCTCGAGCCGTAACGCTGCGGGACGAACCGACGTCGATGCACTTTGCAGATCTTCACAACAAGCCTGTGCATCATGAGTATTAAACCTTTTTCCTGATAGCCTGGAAGAAAACCGGGCGATAGAATTGCCCGCCGTGACAGCCACTGCAATCCGCCGGTTGCCGGATTCGGCATCGGCCTGGATGTCAGCCTTTTATCGTACCGTAGAACCGCGTGCTTGCCTGCATGCGTTCCGACACGAAATCGTAAAGATACCCACAGCATCGATCGTCGGGCAGGAAGCCGCATTACACCAGGGAAGAAGCCATGCACCTTCGAAAAGTCCTTACGCACCGACTCCGTGCGCTCATTTTCCTCTGCCTGATGTCTCTCAATCTGCCGGCCACATCCGCCATCCTCGGCTACGTGGACTTTCAGCCCGTCAACGATCCTGACGGCCTCCTGGACGATGCCGTGATCTCTCCGGACGGCGATTTCATCTATGCGTTGACCTTCAGCACCGTCAGCACCCTCACCGTCTTCCGGCGCGATCCCGAAAACGGCACCCTCACCCAGATACAGCAACTCACCAGCGATACGAACGGCCTGGGCTTCATGCAAGGACTGGCAATCAGCCCGAACGGGGAACAGGTCTTCGCGTCTGGCCGAAATATCGACCCCTATGAACCGGCCATTGCCTGGTATACGCGCGACGCCGACACCGGTCTGCTGACCTACGGCGGCAAGATTACCCAGAGCAGCATGAGCGGCAGTTACGGCTCGCCCGTCGGGCAACTCAATTTCAGCCCCGATGGCTTCTATCTCTACGCCACAGCCCAGGCCAACAACGGCCACATCGTCGTCCTCCGTCGTGCGGCCAATGGCACCCTGTCCTACGTCGGGCGTGCAGACACGCAGGCCGTCACCGGCGGAACGCGCGATCTCACCGGTTTGACACGTTTCAGCCTCAGCGCCGACGGACAACACCTGTATGTCGTATCCTATTCGTCCAATGCGATCGTGGTCTTCGCCCGCAACGCGACAACCGGCGCCCTGACGCATGTACAGTCGCTGCGCGATCTCGCGGGCCTGGACCAGGCACTCGACGTCGCGGTGTCCGTCGACGGCCGGTTCGTCTACACCACCGGCATGATCGAAAACGATCCCCTCACCTCGGGCGACGACGAATACACCGTGATGATCTTCCGGCGCGACACCACCACCGGCGAATTGACGCTTCAGGAACGCGTTCTCAACACCACCCAATGGCGCTCCTTCCCCGACTGGGACACGCTCTGGGGACCGAAAGCCCTTGCCTTCAGTCCCGATCCGGAACAGCGGTTTCTCTACCTGGGCAACAGCATCAACAATGCGGTGAACGTCTTCCGCCGCGATTCGCAAACCGGCAGTCTGACCTGGCTGGGCTGGATGGTCGAGGGCGAGAATGGCGTCACCGAACTGAATCTCGTCCGGCGACTGCTGGTCAGCCCGGATGGCCATTACCTCTATGCGGCGCTCGAGCAAAGCGACGGCATCAGCGCCTTCGATACCCGGGCGGATCTGGACATGGTCAAGACCGACAGCGCCGATCCGGTCGAGCCGGGCGCGTCGTTCAGCTATACGCTTTCCATCACCAACAACGGGCCCAGCGACGCAACCCGTCTGGTGGTCACCGACAGCCTCCCGTCGGGAACGACCGCCATTTCCGCGACCCCCAACGCTCCCGGCGCGAGTTGTACCCTGAACGGTTCCGAACTGGAATGCGCCATTCCGTTCCTCGCCGCCACCGGCGTGGTCAATATCGTGGTCGACGTCGATGCCCCGATGACGGAAGGAACCATCACCAATCAGGCAAACGTGACCTCCGACATGTTCGACAGCATTGCCGCGAACAATACAGACACCGAAACCACCTGCGTCCAGTCGGCCGGCAGCGATGTCTGCTCCGCGCCAACCCCGCCGGACAGTTCCGCGCCGCCCACGGGTGGCGATACCGGTCTTGCCGCCATCGACTGGCCAACGCTCATCGCCCTGGCGCTCGCCTGGTTCCTGCTGGGCGCGTTTGCACGGCGGCACAATGGCTGATTGGACCCTCGGCAGGCGAACCGGAAAGTCCGAACGCCGTCTTCCGGCAATCCACGGCGCGGGGCTTGCCCTTGCGGCAGGCCCCCTCGCCCTTGCCCTGCTGCCGCAGGCGGGCCTGACCTGGCTGGCATTCGACCGGATTGCGATATCACAGGGGGAATGGTGGCGGCTCGTTACCGGCAACTTCGTCCATGTCAACCTGGCACACGGACTGCTCAACCTCGCTGGCCTGTTTCTCGTGCTCGCGCTGTTCCGGCACCAGCTCACAACCCGCCTGCTGCTGATCGCCACGCTGCCGATTGCCCTGGCCACCGGCGCCCTGACCTATTGGCTGGATCCCGGCCTGGACCGCTATGCAGGTCTGTCCGGGATCCTGCACGGACTCTTCGTGCTCGGTGCGCTGCGATGCTGGCCGACCGCCCCCCGGCTGGCCTCACTGCTCATCCTCTTTCTGACACTCAAACTCGTTCAGGAACAGACCTTTCCTCCACTCTCGGGCCGCTTGCCCTTCCTTGCCGACAACATCGCCGTCACCACCCACCTGTTCGGCGCGGTGGCCGGAGGATGCCTGGGAACGCTGATCCTGCAGGATCGTTTCAGGCGAGTACGATACGCAGGGTAATTGGCAACCCGCAGGGTGCGTTCGCGCGGCAACGTACCAAACATCAGGGCCGAGTGGCGAGGGACGAGGAAAAGCTGGTGCGTGGCTCCGATACGTAGGGTGCGTTCGCGCAGCAACGCACCAAAAATCAGGGACAAGGAAAAGCTCTGCGTGGCTTCGATGCGTAGGGCGCGAGAACGTAGCGTATCGCACCTGTTCATGGTTGGTGCGTTGCTGCGCGAACGCACCCTTGTATCTGCAGTCGTCGTCCCTCGCCACTCGTCCCTCGGCCCTGTTTTCAAGGTACTCGATAGAAATTCTGATTCATCAGATCGATCCCGCACTCGAGCTGGCTGAACCACTCGAGGAATCGGTCCACCATCTTCTTGCCGACGAAGATCCGTCCGTGCTGGGGCACGATCATTTCGATGTCGAGATGGCGCACCATGTGTACCCACAGGCGGCACACGCGGTTGGAACCCATGTAGCGCTCGTGGAAGCCCTGCATGGCCTTCACGTGTTCGTCGAAATCCTCCACCGGCTTGCCGTGATCAGCATCCACCAGCGAGGCGCCGACGTCGCCGGAGAAGAGGATCTTGCTCACCGGATCGTAGAAGTGCAGGTTGCCCACCGAATGGAGAAAGTGGGCCGGCAGGGCCTTGATCACGCTGTTGCCGAACTTGATGTTGGCGCCCTGATCGGGAATGCCGACGATGCGCCCGGCCATGCCGCCGCCCTTCATGTAGCCCGGCACCAGGTGTGGCAGGAAACGCTCCCACAGGCGGGAAATCAGAATCTTGGCCTCGGAATACATCAGCCAGCGATCCAGCGAGGTGATGATGTCCGGATCCTGATGGGTGGCGATGACGTAGTCCAGCTCCTTGATGGGGCAGATCTTCGCAATCGCCATCTGCAGGGGCTGGAACGTGAGCTGGCCGCCGGGATCGAACAGGGCCGAATGGTGGTTGTCGTAGATGAACAGTTGGTTGGACTGGATGCCGTCGCCGGTCACCAGATCGCTGAACAGGTAGACCCGGTGATCACCGGATTCAAAGATGCACTCGGACATGGATTCTCCATCGTGGGGGGTTGGAAAAGCGCCCGCATGATAGAGAATCTGGACGAAGTCTCATTGAGCTGGATCAAGAAACTGTCAGAGATGGCAGTTTGCAATCACGGATTGCGCAACGGGTATGCCCTACAGACGGTATCCGAATGCCTCGGCAAAACGTTCGAAGAACTCGTCCAGGGTGAACAGGTGGTTCTGGGTGCCGTGGTGCTCGATCTTGATGGCGCCCATCAGGGCGGCGATGCGACCGGTGGTCTCCCAGTCCATGTCGTTGAGCAGGCCATAGAGCAGACCGGCGCGATAGGCGTCGCCGCAGCCGGTGGGATCGTTGATGGCCCGGGCCTCGGCCACGGGGATGTCGATGCGGTGCTGCTTCGTATAGACGTGGGAGCCCTTGGCGCCGCGGGTGATGATCAGCGCCTCGACCCGCTCGGCGATCTCGTGGGGCGACTTGCCGGTGCGCTCCTCCAGCAACTGGGCCTCGTAGTCGTTCACCGCCACCCAGGTGGCCTTGTCCACGAAGTCCAGCAGCTCGGTGCCATCGAACATGGGCAGGCCCTGGCCCGGATCGAAGATGAAGGGAATGCCGGCCTCGGCGAACTGTTCCGCATGCTGAAGCATGCCGTCGCGCCCGTCGGGGGCCACGATGCCCAGCTTCACGCCTTCGGCGTCGGTCACCCGGTTCTCGTGGGACAGGTTCATGGCCCCGGGATGGAAGGCGGTGATCTGGTTGTCGTCCTCGTCGGTGGTGATGAAGGCCTGGGCGGTATAGGTGTCCATCTCCTTCACGTAACGCCGATCGATGCCGAACCGATCCATCCACTCGGCATAGGGCCCGAAGTCCTTGCCCACCGTCCCCATCGGCAGCGGCTCCTCGCCCAGCAGCTTGAGGTTGAAGGC
>JALVBM010000527.1 GCA_027010665.1 Chromatiales bacterium | reverse complement strand
CTCACGAACACCGCCGCCGAGCCCAGATCCTTGGCCCGTCCGGCCAGTTCGTGGCGTTCGTTGCCGATGCGATCGACCACGGCTTCCACGGCCGAGTTGAGCAGCTCCACGATCAGCACCAGCAGCAGGCTGCCGACGAGCAGGCTCCATTCGACGGCATCGCGGCCCAGCCAGACCGCCACGGGTACCAGTACCGCGCACAGCGCCAGTTCCTGGCGGAAGGCCGACTCGTGCCGCAAGGCGGCCGCCAGGCCCTTCAGGGAATAGCCGGTGGCGTTGACGATGCGGTTCAGGCCGGTGGCGCCGGGTTTGCCCATCTCGCGAAGTCCCTGTGACGATGGTGTGGAAGCTTAACCCGAGCCGGCATTCTCCGGCCATACCAGATCCAGTTCCCTGGCCGCCTTCACGTCGTCGAGCCGTCGCACCGGCAGCGTCCAGGGCGCGCCCTTGAGCTTCTCCGGTTCCGTTTCGGCTTCCCGGCGCAGGGTGGTCATGATGTCCACGAACCGGTCCAGGGTAGCCTTGTCCTCGGTCTCGGTCGGCTCGATGAGCAGGCACTCGGGGACCAGCAGCGGGAAATAGGTGGTGGGCGCGTGCACCCCGTAGTCGAGCATGCGCTTGGCGAAGTCCATGGCGTTCACGCCCAGTTCCTTCGCCTCCTTGCGCAGGGTGATGATGAACTCGTGGGTGGCGCGGCGTTCGGGGTAGGCGGCCTCGAAGCCGGCCTCCACCAGCCGCTTCTCCAGGTAGTTGGCGTTGAGGGTGGCAAAGTCGGCCACCCGCTGCATGCCCTCGCGCCCCAGCATGCGCGCATAGACGTAGGCCCGCAGCAGGATCCCAGCGTTGCCCATGAAGGTGGAGAGCGGCCCGATGCTCTGCGGCCGCTGCGTCGCATCGAGCAGGTGGTATTGCCCGTCGGTCTCGGCCACCAGCGGTACCGGCAGGAACGGCGCCAGCCGCTCGCTCACACCCACCGGCCCGGCACCGGGTCCGCCGCCGCCATGGGGCGTGGAGAAGGTCTTGTGCAGATTCATGTGGATGACATCGAAGCCCATGTCGCCCGGGCGCACCTTGCCGAGGATGGCGTTGAGATTGGCGCCGTCGTAGTACAGCAGGCCACCGGCCTCGTGAACGATGCGGGCGATTTGCTCGATGTTGCGCTCGAACACCCCGAGGGTGGACGGGTTGGTGAGCATGATCCCGGCCGTCTGCGGACCCACCGCGGCCTGCAGGGCGGCCAGATCCACGTCGCCCTGATCGTCGGTGGGGATCTCCTTCACCTTGTAGTTGCACATCACCGCCGTGGCCGGATTGGTACCGTGGGCCGCATCGGGCACCAGAATCTCGGTGCGCCCGCTGTCGCCCCGCGCCTCGTGATAGGCGCGGATCATGGCCACCCCGGCGAACTCCCCCTGGGCCCCGGCCATGGGCGCCAGCGACACCGCGGCCATGCCGGTCACCTCGCGCAGGATGTCCTGCAATTCGTGCATGCAGGCCAGAAACCCCTGGCTCAGGCTGGGCGGGCTCAGGGGATGACGCTGCAAAAACCCCGGCAGCATCGCCAGATCGTTGCAGCCCCGCGGGTTGTACTTCATGGTGCACGACCCGAGCGGATAGAAATGGGTATCGATGGAAAAGTTCTGCTGCGACAGCCGCGTGTAATGCCGCACCGCCTGCAGCTCCGACACTTCCGGCAGGCCCGGTTTGCTCTTGCGCTGCAGCGCTTCGGGAATGTCGTGCAGGTCATCGTCCTGGGCCGGCAACTGCGCGGCGTTGGTGCGTTCGGGACGGCTGTGTTCGAAAATCAGCATG
>JALVBM010000526.1 GCA_027010665.1 Chromatiales bacterium | reverse complement strand
TCGTAGTCCGGTTCGTCGGCGATTTCGGGGACGAGCTGGGTGTAGAGCACCTTGTTGTCCTCGTCCAGCACGACCACGGCGCGGGCGGTGATGCCGGCCAGGGGGCCGTCCTGGATGAGCACGCCGTAGTCCTTGGCGAAGTTCTTGTCGCGCATCATGGACAGGGTGACCACGTTCTCCAGGCCTTCGCTGGAGCAGAAGCGCCCCTGGGCGAAGGGCAGGTCGGCCGAGATGACCAGGAACACCGCGTCGGGATGGGCCTTGGCGGCCGCGTTGAACCTGCGGGTGGACTCGGCGCAGGTGGGGGTGTCCAGGCTGGGCACGATGTTGAGCAGTTTCTTCTTGCCGGCGAAATCGGCCAGCGATACGTCCTGCAGATCGCCGTTGGTCAGCTTGAAATCGGGCGCGGTGGTGCCGACGGCCGGCAGTTCGCCGTTGGTATGGATTTCGTTGCCTTGCAGGGTCACGGTTGCCATGGCTTTATCTCCTCAATATCAGTTGCGAGGGACGAGGGACGAGTGGCGAGGAATGGCCAGTCGTACCGGTCCCGTTGGAATCACGCCATCCGGAATTCACCGGACGGGCGTGTGGAATCGGAGCGTTTGCCGAATTGCCGGATGTGTCCGGCGAGCTGGTCGATGTCGGCATCGGTCTTGGTTTCGGTGGCGCACAGGAGCAGGCTGTTGCCCAGTTCCGGGTAGTCCGCTTCCAGGCCCACGCCGGCGACGATGCCCTCGGCGGCCAGGGCTTCCTGCAGCCCGGCCACGGGCTGCGCGAAACGGAACGCGGCCTCGTGGAAGAAGGGCGCGTCAAACAGCTTGTGCACGCCATCGATCGCCTCGAGCGCGTTGACCAGCCGGCGGGTGTTGGCGTGGCTGGCGGCGGCGACGCGGCGCAGGCCTTCGGGCCCCATGAGCGCCATGTAGATCGTGGCGGCGGTGACCAGCAGGCCCTGGTTGGTGCAGATGTTGGACGTGGCCTTGGAGCGGCGAATGTGCTGCTCGCGGGCCTGCAGGGTGAGGGTGTAGCCGGTCTTGCCGTCGAGATCGGTGGTGCGGCCGATGAGCCGGCCCGGCATCTGGCGCACGAATGGCTGCCGGCAGCACAGGAAGCCGAAGTAGGGCCCGCCCGAGGACAGGGGCACGCCGAGGGGCTGGCCGTCGCCACAGACGATGTCGGCGCCCTTCTCGCCCCACTCGCCCGGCGGTTTGAGGATGGCCAGGGCGGTGGGGTTGACCACGGCGATCACCAGCGCGCCCTGGGCATGGGCCCAGTCGGTGAGCGCATCCACCTCTTCCAGGGCGCCGAAGTAGTTGGGCAGGGGAATCACCACTGCGGTCACGTCGCCCGCCTCGGGCAGGGCCGCCGGATCGACGATGCCCCGCTCCGGGTCGAAGGGCAGCTCCTCCAGCGTGATGCCCTGCTGATGAACCAGCGTGTGGGTGACCTTGCGGTAGGCCGGATGCACCGTGCGCGGAAGCAGGATACGCCTGCTCTTCGACTTGCGGTTGGCCCGCACCGCCATCAGCACCGATTCGGCCAGCGCCGAGGCGCCGTCGTAGAGGGAAGCGTTGGAGACGTCCATGCCGGTCAGGCGGGCCATCATGGTCTGGTATTCGTACAGCAGTTGCAGCGTGCCCTGGCTGGCCTCGGCCTGGTAGGGGGTGTAGGCCGAATAGTATTCGCCGCGGGTGGCGATTTCCCACACCGCCGCGGGAATGTGATGTTCGTAGGCGCCCGCCCCGGCAAAGCACAGCGTACGCGCATCCGCCGCCGCCCGCTCGCGCATGAGGCGGCCGATGGCCATCTCGTTGAGCCCCTCGGGCACGTTCGCCAGACCGCCCGCCCGCAGGTTCGCCGGAATCTCGTCGAACAGATCCTCGATGGATTCGACACCGATGGCCTCGAGCATCTGGCGGATGTCGTCTTCGGTATGGGGAATGAAGGGCATGGTTCTCTCGGTAATCGCGTTCCGATAATCCCGTCGGGGAGCGGGTGGTGCGTTGCTGCGCGAACGCACCCTACGACTCAATTCCGGGATCGGTTCATTCTTCGCTGATCAGTTCCTGGTAGGCGTCGGCGTCCATCAGCTCGTCGTAGTCTTCCGGATCCATGGGCTTGACGCGGAAGATCCAGCCTTCGCCGTACGGATCCTGGTTAATCAGTTCGGGGGTGTCGGTCAGCTTGGTGTTGATGGCGACGACCTCGCCGGTGACCGGCGCGTAGACGTCGGAGGCGGCCTTCACCGATTCCACCACGGCCACGTCGTCGCCGGCGGCGCATTCCTCGCCTTCTTCCGGCAGCTCGACGAAGACGATGTCGCCCAGCAGTTCCTGGGCATGATCGGTGATGCCCACGGTCAGGGTGCCGTCCTCTTCCAGCCGGATCCATTCGTGGGTTTCGGTGTAGCGCAGTTCCTGGGGAATGTTGCTCATTTTTCTTGTCCTCGATGATTCATGTTCGTTTTTCCGGCTCAGATCAGTGCCTTGCCGTGGCGGACGAAGGGCGGCTTCACCACCCGGGCGCGGTGGGTCTTGCCGCGCATCTGGACCTCCACGCTGTCGCCGGTGTCGGCCGGCACCCGCGCCAGGGCGATGGCCCGGCCCAGGGTGGGCGAGAAACTGCCGGAGGTGATCTCCCCGGCCACCGCGCCGTTGACCAGCACAGGCTGATGATTGCGCAATACGCCGCGATCTTCCAGCACCAGCCCCACCAGTTTGCGGCCCACGCCCTCGGCAAGCTGGCGTTCCAGGGCCGCGCGGCCGATGAAATCCCGGTCCGCCGGCTCGAAGGCCACGGTCCAGGCCAGCCCCGATTCCAGGGGGGTGACCGTCTCGTCCATGTCGGCGCCATACAGGTTCATGCCCGCCTCGAGGCGCAGGGTATCGCGGGCGCCGAGGCCACAGGGTTTGACGCCGGCGTCCAGCAGCCGCTGCCAGAAGTCGGCGGCCGCCCCGGCGGGGAGCATGATCTCGTAGCCGTCCTCGCCGGTGTAGCCGGTGCGGGCCACGGCCATCTCGCCCAGTTCGGCCATGAAGAACGGCTTCAAATCGGCCACCCGTTCGGCCTCGCCACCGAGCACCCGATGCACCCGCTCGCGGGCCGTCGGCCCCTGCACGGCGATCATGGCCAGATCGTCGCGCACCTTCAGATCCACGTCGAAGCCCTCGGCCTGCCGGCGCATCCAGGCCAGATCCTTGTCGGTGGTGGCGGCGTTGATCACCATCCGGTAACGATCGACATCCAGATGATAGACGATGAGATCGTCGATGACCCCGCCCTGTTCGTCGAGCATGCACGAATACAGCGCCTTGCCGGGCGCGGCGAGCCGATCCACGTCGTTGGCCAGCAGGCGGCGCAGATAGTCCCGGGCCTGGGGGCCGGTGATGTCCACCACGGTCATGTGGGAGACATCGAACATGCCGGCATCGCGGCGCACCTGGTGGTGCTCCTCGATTTGCGAACCGTAGGCCAGGGGCATGTCCCAGCCGCCGAAGTCCACCATCTTCGCGCCGAGCGCGACGTGCTGATCATGAAGGGGCGTGTGTTTCATCGTGGTGATCCCGTTGTCATTCGTCTTCGGCATGATAGGAAGAGCGCACCATCGGCCCGGCCTTCACCCAGGAAAAGCCCAGTTCCCGCGCGGTATCGGCCCAGGCGTCGAACTCGGCCGGCGGCACATAGTGCCGCACCGGCAGATGGTAGCGGCTCGGCCGCAGGTACTGGCCCAGCGCCAGGCGCTGCACGCCGGCGGCCCGCAGATCCGCCAGCACCTTGCGCACGTCTTCCGGCTGCTCGCCCAGACCGAGCATCAGCGCCGACTTGGCTTCCACGCCCGGCAGCGCGGCCACGGTGGCCAGCAGGTCCAGGGAGCGCCGGTAGTCGGAGCCCTTGCGCACGGTGCGGTAGAGGGCCGGAACCGTTTCCACGTTGTGGCCCCAGACCAGTTGCACGGCCCGGTTCGGGGCGAGCACCGTCTGCAGGCGGCCGTGGATCGTCTCCACCGCCTGCCGCTGGCGGCGATGGAAGTCGGGAGTCAGCAGTTCGATACCGATGTCGGGCTGCTGACGACGCAGGGCGGCGATGGTCCCGGCGTAGATGCCGGCGCCGCCGTCGGGCAGATCGTCGCGGTTGACGGAGGTGAGGACCACGTAGTCCAGCCTCATGCGGGCCACCGCCTCGGCCACCCGGGAAGGCTCGCCCGGATCGTGCCATTGGGGCCGGCCGGTCTTCACGGCGCAGAAGCCGCAGGCGCGGGTGCAGGTGTCGCCCAGCAGCATGAAGGTGGCGGTGCCGGCGCTCCAGCATTCGCCGCGGTTGGGACAGCGGGCCTCCTCGCAGACCGTGTGCAGGCGCTGGCCATGCACCGCCTGCCCGGTGGCGCCATAACGGGGATCGGCCGCCAGCGGCTGGCGGATCCAGGCCGGCATGCGGCCCGCGTTGGGTTCGCGGGAATGGTCGAAGACCGGTATCACCTTGCTCATCAGCGCCTCGCGCGGTTTGGCAACGAAAAAGGGGCGAGGGGAAGGCACGTCGGACATGCCTTCCCCTCGCCCCTCTGTCCGGTCACCTGAGAGCTTGGCCCCTTCGGCGGACCGGCCGCGGCCGGTCTCTCTCCAGAGTCGACGTTCTCCCCGCGGTCCTTTTGCCTGAGCGATTCCGGGCGGTTGCGCCTTCGGCGGCCGTCTCGCGGACGGCACTCTCCCACGGGGCCTGTGGTCGAGGGCCCAATGTTACCGGGCCGGGAGGGAAAAACAAGGCGCGGGCGGGGTTGACAGGGGGGCGGGGCGATTGTTCGGGGCTGCTGGAAGGAACACGGAGGGCACGGAGACACGGAGGACGCAGAGGATTTTGATGTGGGTTGTCCGGTGCGTTGCTTCGCGAACGCACCCTACGAGTCGGAGCCGTACACCCGGTTTTCCTCGCTACTCGGCCCTCGGTCCTCGTCCCCGCTTTGTTGGTGCGTTGCTTCGCGAACGCACCCTACGGGTTCATGCGGATTTATTCGCGTTCATTCGCGTTGATTCGCGGTTCCACACCGACATCAACAAACCCTTGCGCCTCCGCGCCTTTGCGTTGGGTGTTAACCCCGCGCTGCCTGTTTGACCAGTTTGCCGATGGTCAGGCCCTGCACGATGATGGAGAACACCACCACTGCATAGGTGGTCGTGAGGATGGCGTCGCGTTCGGGCGAGGCGGGGAGGGACAGGGCCAGGGCCACGGAGATGCCGCCGCGCAGGCCGCCCCAGGTGAGGATTTCCACCACCCGGGGACTGAAGTCGCGAAAGCGGCGCATCAGCATCACCGGCAGGCCGACGCTCACGTAGCGGGCGGCGAGCACGGCGGGGATGACGGCCAGGATCGCCAGCAGGTATTCGCCACGGAAACTCAGCAGCAGGACCTCCAGGCCGATGAGCACGAACAGCACGGCGTTGAGGATCTCGTCCATCAGCTCCCAGAAGTTGTCCAGGTGCTCGCGGGTGGTGTCGGACATGGCCAGCACCCGGCCGTGATTGCCGATCACCAGGCCGGCCACCACCATGGCGATGGGGCCGGAGATGTGCAGGGCATGGGCCGCGGCGTAACCGCCCATCACCAGCGCCAAGGTGAGCAGCACTTCCACCTGGTAGTTGTCGATGCTGCGCAGCAGGGCAAAGGCCACCAGGCCGATGACCAGCCCGAAGACGATGCCGCCCCCGGCCTCCTGCAGCAGCAGGCCGCCGATGCCCGCGATGGTCGGCTCGCTGACGCCCTGCACCACCCCCAGGATCACCAGGAACACCACCACCCCGATGCCGTCGTTGAACAGCGACTCGCCGGCGATCTTGATCTCGAGGCTCTTCGCCGCCCCCACCGTCTTGAGAATGCCCATCACCGCGATGGGATCGGTGGGCGAGATCAGCGCACCGAACAGCAGGCAGTAGAGCCAGGGCATGTCGATGCCCAGGCCATTGAAGATCAGCCAGGCCAGCGCCCCGACGATGAAAGTGGACAGCACCACGCCCACCGTGGCCAGGGTCAGCACCACCCATTTCTGCTGACGCAGATCGTCGAGGTTGATGTGCAGGGCCCCGGCGAACAGCAGAAAGCTCAGCATCCCTTCCATCAGGGTCTCGTGAAAGTCGATGCCGCCCACCAGCCGCTCCGCCTGTTGCTCAGGCACCGTCCAGCCCAGCGCATGGAGGAACAGCAGCCCCAGCGACAACACCAGCGAGATGATCATGATGCCGATGGTGGTGGGCATGCGAAGAAAGCGATTGGTCACGTAGCTGAACAGCGCAGCCAGGGTGATGAGGACGGCGGCGGTGTCGAAAATGTCCATCAATGAACAGGGGCGAGGGACGAGGGACGAGGAACTAGGAACAGCGTTTGAGAGTCGGCTTC
>JALVBM010000525.1 GCA_027010665.1 Chromatiales bacterium | reverse complement strand
ACCGGCTGATCGTTGCTGAACAGTTCCTTGAAGGTGTCCATGGCCACCAGCATGGGCCGGTTTTCGCTGCGGCGTTCGCGCTGGTAGCGGCGCAGCAGGGTCTCGCCGCCGGGGTCGCGGCGGCGGGTGCGGGCGTCGTGGAGCAGGCGGGTGAGGGTGCGCACGTCGGCCAGGCCCAGGTTCACGCCCTGGCCGGCCAGGGGGTGGATGGTGTGGGCGGCGTCGCCGGCCAGGGCCAGGCGGGTGTCGGCGTAGCGGCGGGTCTCGAAGAAGCGCAGCGGGAAGGCGGCGCGGGGGCCGACCTCGTCGATGGGGCCGAGCCGGGATTCGAAGGCCGATTCCAGTTCCCGGGCGAAGCGGTCTTCTTCCATCCCGAGCAGCCGTTCGGCCTGCTCGGGCGAGGTGGACCAGACGATGGAGCAGTAACCCTCGGTCAGCGGCAGGAAGGCCAGCGGTCCGGTGGGCAGGAAGCGCTGCCAGGCCGTCTCCCGGTGGAACTGCCGGGGCCGGACCACGGTGACCACGGCGGTCTGGTCGTAGTCCCAGCCGGTGATCGGGATGTTGGCCGTCTCGCGCACCCAGGAACGGCCGCCGTCGGTGCCGATCAGCAGGCGGCCCGTGAGCGTGGTGCCGTCCTCCAGGGTCAGTTCGGCGCTGTTCGCATCGCGCTGCATCGCCACCGGCCGGGCCGGCCAGAAGGTTTCGATGTTGGCCTGCTTCGCCACCTGTCCATGCAGGCCCTTGACGATCACCCGGTTCTCGACGATGTGGCCGATGTCGGGCTCGCCCACTTCGGCGCTGTCGAAATGAATGTGGCCGCGGCCGCCGGCGTCCCACACGAACATCTCCCGGTAGGGGCTGATCCGCTCGGCGGCCATCGCCTCCCAGGCGCCGAGTTCCTCGAACAGCCGCTGGGAGGCGCGGGTGAGCGCCGAGACGCGGATGTCATAACCTTCCGCCGGCCATTCGAGCTGCGGTGCGCGGGCGTCCACCAGCGCCACCGACCAGCCCTGGCGGGCGGCGGCCAGGGCCTGGGTGGCGCCCACCATGCCGGCGCCGGCCACGATGATGTCGAAGGTCTTCACAGTTTCAGCCCCCGGGCCAGGCGCGGCAGCCTGCCGCCGAATCCCATCGCCTGCCGGGCCAGCAGCCGCTTGAGCGGCGGCGCCACGTCGAGCAGGGTCAGGCCGATGTTGCGCGCCAGTGCCACCGGCGGCAGGTTGTTGGAGAAGATCCGCACCAGAGCGTCGGTGAACAGGGCGGTGGTGAGCTGATCGCGGCGACGCCAGCGGGCGTAGTCGCGCAGCCGTTCCGGATCACCGGGATCGCGGCCGGCGCGCACGCCGTCGGTAATCACCTCGGCCAGGGTGGCCACGTCGCGCAGGCCGAGATTGAAGCCCTGCCCGGCCACCGGATGCAGGGTGTGGGCAGCGTTGCCGATGACGGCCAGGCGCGGGCGCACGTGCTCGCGGCTCTGCATCCAGGCCAGCGGATAGGCGTGGCGACG
>JALVBM010000524.1 GCA_027010665.1 Chromatiales bacterium | reverse complement strand
TCCCTCCCTCTCCGCCAATATCTTCCTGGCCAAGCTTTTTTGGGTTGACTTTCCCGGCTGTCATAATTTCCATCCACTGCTAAATCCAAGTTGTTTTGCCAGCTGATACAAGGCTGGTAGTGTTTCCATATAGGCTTGTTCCAGACGATTGTGCTCGAACAGGTCAGATTCCGACAAATGTAAATCGACAAAGAAGGGTTCTGTTATCGAATTCCATACTCGTTTGTCGATAATCTGCTTGCCAATTTCCAAACCTTTGTATTGAGTGTCCACGAGGCTGGTGATAAAGGATTCATCAGGCAAAGTGTTGCCCTTGGCGCTGTTTACTGATGGATCGACTGGCAATAGATTCCAGGAACGGTCGTGGCAAACGAATGACCAAGGAATGAAATGATCGATATCAAAATTTTCTGGATCGAGCGTTTTACCGGAATAGATACAAGTAAACTTTTTGTTTTCGAGAATTTTTGACCAATATTTTTTGGGAGTAGTCAATGTCCCTCTGTTGATCGGCGGAGATGTTTTTTCAGAAATGGCTGGTACGTTCGGGTTGCGTCTTTGTAGATAATGTAGCCAATGCCATTTGGCCCAGCCTTCTATAATGGGCATGTTTTCGATGAAATATTTGTACCATGATGGGTGAATCTCAATCGTAGAGCCGGTTTTGTCGATTTTGTAGAAGGGTTTTCTTTCGTCGAAAAATTGTTGACTAAGTTCGGAAATCCTTTTGTTCTTTTCGGGATCAGGAGCGCCTCGAAGTCGGTCCTCAAAAAATGGGGTTAGGAGTCTGTAAGGTACAAATCTTAGTAAGCTGTCTCCATTTATAATATTCCATTGTTCTTTAATTGCTGTATGAAGTTGATTTTGTGTCTCAGCGTTACCAGCTATATTCGGATTTGATAAGTGGAATCTTAATTTGTCTAAACATCTGTGGGTCTTGTCCTGGAGTCCAAACGAAAGTTTGAAATAGATGTATGGATACCAGGCAAGGGCAATCATCTCAATGCCAATGGCATTTATTGGGATAATGAGTTTATATCCAAAATGTGTTCCCTTCAGACATGAAAGTAATCCTTGAAAAAATAGTAACTTATAAGAATTTGTCACATTGGAAAAGGAACGTGACAGCGCGCCAATATCAAGCGTGTTGGAATCAGGTAAGTTAGTCATTCCAGTATCGGGCCTTTTCAGGGAATATCAGGCGAATACCGCCTCGCGGGTCCTCTTGATCGCCTGGATATCGTGGAATCAGGTGGATATGGAGGTGGGGCACGGTTTGGCCAGCAGTCGCGCCGTCGTTGATCCCAATATTGTAACCAGAAGGCACAAGTGTTATGTCCAATTCGGTACGCACTTTCTCCAACAAATTATAGAGTGCGTATCTTTCTTTTTCTGTAGTCTCAAACAGGGATCTGATATGGCGTTTTGGAATGATGAGGGTATGTCCTTCTGAAACAGGATAAGCATCTCGTATGGCTATAGCAAAATTGTTTTCAAATAATTTTCGTGATTTAGGCAAGTTGCAAAACGGACAGTCTTTTGTTGAATGATT
>JALVBM010000523.1 GCA_027010665.1 Chromatiales bacterium | reverse complement strand
ACTCGCCCCGCGACATCATCTTCATGGCGGGCGGCACCGGTTTTGCGCCCATCAAGGGCATGATCGAACACGCCATTGATATCGGCCTCGAGCGCAACATGACGCTGTACTGGGGCGCACGGGATCGAAAGCATCTCT
The DNA here is from genome assembly GCA_027010665.1 of Chromatiales bacterium. Taxonomy (GTDB): domain Bacteria; phylum Pseudomonadota; class Gammaproteobacteria; order UBA6429; family Thiohalophilaceae; genus JALSSV01. The sequence continues at coordinate 1,423 of JALVBM010000523.1, read as the reverse complement.
ATCTGCACGACTGGTGCGAAAAGATGGCCGCCGGGCACGCCAACTTCACCTACATCCCGGTGCTCTCCCAACCGCTTCCCGAGGACCACTGGACCGGCCGCACCGGCCTGGTGCACGAGGCGATCATCGAAGACCACCCGGACCTGTCCGGCTACGACGTCTACGCCGCCGGCCCCCCGGCCATGGTCGAAGCCGGCAAGCAGGCCTTCCCGCAGCACGGGCTGGATCTCGCGCACTACTATTCGGATGCGTTCGAGTTTCAGCGCAAGTAGTTCCCTGACAGGCTGCAAACAACGCGGAGGTCGCAGAGACGCAGAGGACGCGGAGGTAATCGTTAAACGACCATATCCCAAGAATCTCTGCGCCCTCTGCGTCTCCGCGACCTCTGCATTACTTCCACCGTCCCCCTTGATCGCCATCCCGGCACACCCCATAGAAAGCCTTGTCCCTGGCGTCATCCCCACAACGAGGAAAACAACAATGAGCGAAAACCGTGAACTGGAAAAGCAGGTCCATGCGGCCCTGGAAGTGGAGCATCGCGTCAACCTGCATCGCTATCCCGTAACCATCCGGGCCGAGGGTGATGTGGTCACGCTGGAGGGTACGGTGGAGAACATCGCGGCCAAGCGACGGGCGGTGCTCGCGGCTGCCGGGGTGCCGGGGGTACGGGAAGTCATCGACCAGTTGCTGGTGGAACCGGCCGGCAGGATGGGCGTCGACGAAATCCTGCACCACGTGCGTGATGCGCTCATCGAGGAGCCGGCGCTTTGCAACTACAAGATCGTTTCCGTCAACAAGAAGGACGAACGGGAAATCGATCGCGATCCCGCCGAGGCCGCCGGCGAGATCATCGTTTCCGTGGAAGAACCGGGCCGGGTGTTTCTCGGCGGGCAGGTGAAGAGCCTGTCCCACCGGCGCCTCGCCGGGGTGCTGGCCTGGTGGGTAGCCGGCAGCATGGACGTGGCCAACCATCTCGAAGTGGTCCCGCCCGAGGAAGACAACGACGGCGAAATCCTCGATGCCGTGGAACTGGTATTGGAGAAGGATCACGCCGTGGACACCGGCGACATGACCCTCGGCTGCAGGGACGCCGTCGTCACCCTCAGCGGCGGCATCCCCACCGGCCGCCAGAAGTTCCTCGCCGAATGTGATGCCTGGTACGTGGAAGGCGTCAGGGACGTGGTGAACGAACTGGTGCCGGTGGATCCGGCATAAATACAGTGGTGAGGGACTAGGAACTAGGGACTTGGAACTAGGAAAAGCGTGGAGAAACGGCTTCGAAGAACAGACTACGGTAAAGTCGTGTTTCGATTATACCCAGAATCCGGTTTTGACGTTCCCACCATTCCCGTTGTTCCTAGTTCCAAGTCCCTAGTTCCTAGTTCCTTGAATCCAGCCGCATTCCTTCCCTGAGAAAATCCGG
>JALVBM010000522.1 GCA_027010665.1 Chromatiales bacterium | reverse complement strand
GCGGTAGGCAAGCAGGGCGCTGTTGCGCAGTTCCTGTGTGGAAATGAAATTCATCACCAGAATGCCCTGCGGCGACAGGTGACGGCAGAGGGTGGCGCACCAGCGGGGGTTGGCGGGAACGGCCCGTACCGGTTCGCCATCGGCCTCGCCGAACAGATCATCGATGATCAGATCGAAGGGCGGCCCCGCGTACCGGGTCAGCCAGTCCACGGCGTCGGCCTCGATCAGCTTCGCCCGTTTCGGCGTGATGCCGAAGAAGCGCCGGGCAATCTGCAGGTGCACCGGATTGTATTCGATGCCGATGATCTCGGACGGCCGGATGTGGCGGTGCAGGGGATGGATCACCGCGCCGCCGCCCACGCCCAGCAGCAGCACGCGCCGGATCGATTCCGGCGGCGCCAGCAGGGCCGGCAGCCAGAGCAGGTCCCAGATCCCGCCCGTCTGCGCCGACTGGGGGCGATACTGGCTGTGGAAGACGCCATCGGTATAGAGCCGCCGGGTGCGTCCGGCGCTGCGTACCTGATAGAGGCGGTCCCCCGCGCGTTTTTCCCAGAGGATCGCCATGGGGTCGCGGATCAGCCCTCGGCCGGCGGCTGCCGGTTCTTCATCAGTTGCGGCACGATCTTCTCTGCCGAACGGCCGATCACGTAGCCACCAAGGCCGATCTGCAACAACAGCCAGAACTCGTCCTGCAGCGTCACGTTGAACACGCCCAGCGAGCCGAACACCACCAGGGTCAACATGGTGAGCATGGTGATGGGCCGCCAGTTGCGGGCGATCCACGACTGGCTCTGGGCCTCGGCCCGCACGATGGATGCCTGGGCTTCCATCAGTTTGGTCTCGTATTCGAGCAGGCGGGCCTGCAGGTCGTTTTCGATCTTCAGGATCTGCTTTTTCAGCTCCAGCCGTTCCTCTTCACTGGTATTGAGTTCGTCCACCAGATCGACGGCGGGTTTGAAAATGTTGCTGACGAATTCGAAAATGCCCATGATGTCTCCTCCCTGTTGCGGCCCTACGCCCGCTCACGTCACCCGGACGTCGAGCGAACGGAAGGCATCGTAGTACTTGCGGATCCACTTGCCGTACCTTTCGGCCTGACCGCTGCCATTGTAGGCGCGTGCGAAGGCCGTGAAGTCCTCGTTGCGCAGGGCCTTGAGCATGCGCGGGTCGAGGAAGGCGAAGAAGCCCTCGATTTGTGCGCGCATGTCCCGACCGAAGGCTTCGAACATGGCCTGCACGCTGTCGTAGCCCAGGCGGGCGTAATGAAAGCCCATGATCTGGGGCGCGCCCATGCTGATGGACAGCAGGGCGGCCGTGTCGTCGAGCCCGCGGGCGAAGGTGAGCACCTGCCATTCCTTTGCCTGACTGCCGTGGAAGGCTTCCCATTCGGCCGCGGCATCGGGCCGCCAGCGGTGGCCCTGCCAGGGCTTGCGCCGGTTGTAGCGAAAATGCGCGTGGAAACGCGCGCTGTTATCGCGCCCCCAGTATTTCCAGAACTTGTGATTCTCGAAACGGATGATCAGGCGGTTGCCGTTGTCGGCGTCGAAACCCTCGCCCGAACTCTCCAC
>JALVBM010000521.1 GCA_027010665.1 Chromatiales bacterium | reverse complement strand
TCGCCTCCTCAACCTCGAACCGGCCGATCTCCTCGCCGTCCGCTCCGCCGGCGCCTACGGCTTCACCATGAGCTCCAACTACAACTCCCGCCCCCGCGCCGCCGAAGTCATGGTCGACGGCGACCGCGCCCACGTCGTCCGCCAGCGGGAGACCCTCGAATCGTTGTACGCGGGGGAGTTCCTGATCGACTGACTGTAGGAGCGGCGCCCTCGCCGCGATGCGATAGAAGCTGGGGACGGGTGGCTGGTGGCTGGGAAATGCGCCTGTTCAGGTTTTTACCCGCAACCCGTCACCAGCCACCCGCTACCGTTCTTTCGCGGCGAGGGCGCCGCTCCTACAATCAAATACCAAATTCTTCGCGTCCTCTGCGCCTTCGCGTCTTTGCGTTGGATTTTCCATCGACCACCACACCATGAAACGCACACCCGAACCCGAACTCATGAACGACCCCGCCCAGGCGGCTGCCTATGCCCGGGCGGATTTTGCCGAGCCGCACGAGCGTTTCGTTGCGCTGTTCGGCGAGCGGTTTCCCGGGCTGGCGATCGCGGGCGAGGTGCTGGATCTCGGTTGCGGGCCGGGCGACATTGCCATCCGTTTTGCCCGTGCGCATCCGCGTTGCCGGATCCTCGGCGTGGACGGGGCGGCGGCGATGCTGGCCGAGGGTGAACGACTGATCGGGGCGGCCGGGATGGCCGGGCGCATTCGTCTGCATGCCGCCTGCCTGCCGGTCGAGGATTTGCCCGGTGCGCCCTTCGATGCCGTGATCAGCAACAGCCTGTTGCACCATCTGCACGATCCGCTGGTATTGTGGACGTCCGTGCGACGTTTCGCCCGGCCCGGTGCGCCGGTGTTCGTCATGGATTTGCGCCGGCCGTCATCGCCGGAAGTCGTCGAGGCTTTGGTGAAGGAATATGCCGCCGGGGAGCCGGTGATTTTGCAGCGGGATTTTCGGCATTCGTTGCATGCTGCGTTTTTGCCGGAGGAGGTGGCGGAACAGTTGCGCAGGGCCGGATTGGATTTGAGGGTGGAGCCAATTGGGGATCGGCATTTGATCGTACATGGAACAATCTGACCCGCTCTCCGGGTAATGGAATCCCGTCTTTCCTCGGCCCTCGTCTCTCGCCACTCGGCCCTGTTTTTATGCCTCTGATACACTACGTTGATGGAACTGACCTTCACCAAGATGCATGGCCTTGGCAACGACTTCGTCGTGATCGATGCCACGCGCGAGCCGGTGGATCTGACGCCCGAGCAGATCCGCTTCATCGCCGATCGGCATTTCGGGGTGGGCTGTGATCAGTTGCTGCTGGTGGAGCCGCCGCCGTCGGCCGATCTCGACTTTACCTATCGGATCTTCAATGCCGACGGGGGCGAGGTGGAGCAGTGCGGCAACGGTGCGCGCTGTTTTGCGGTGTTCGTGCGCGAGAAGGGGCTGACCGACAAGGATGTGATCCGGGTGGCCACTGCCGGCGGGCCCATCGAATTGAAGGTGGAGCCGGACGGGCAGGTGACGGTGGACATGGGTGCGCCGCGCTTCGAGCCGGAGGCGATTCCCTTCGTGGCTGATG
>JALVBM010000520.1 GCA_027010665.1 Chromatiales bacterium | reverse complement strand
CATGGGCGTGAACATCGAGGGGCCGGCGCAGGGCAGGGTGACCATCCACGGTGTCGGGCTGCACGGCCTTGAGGCGCCGGCCGAGCCGCTCTATCTCGGCAATTCGGGCACCTCCATGCGCCTGCTGGCCGGCCTGCTGGCGCCGCAGTCTTTCGACAGCGTGCTCACCGGCGACGCCTCCCTGAGCCGCCGGCCCATGCGCCGGGTCACCGAGCCGCTGGCGCAGATGGGGGCGAACATCGAGACCACGCCCGAGGGCACGCCGCCGCTGAGGATCCACGGCAATCCCGATCTGCACGGCATCGACTATCCCATGCCCGTGGCCAGCGCCCAGGTGAAGTCCTGCCTGTTGCTGGCCGGCCTGTACGCCAGCGGCGAGACCTGCGTGACCGAGCCGGCGCCGACCCGGGACCACACCGAGCGCATGCTCGAGGGCTTTGGCTACACCGTGCGCCGGGAAGGCAACCGGATCTGCGTGTCCAGCGGCGGCCGCCTGGCCGCCGCGCCCATCGACGTGCCGGCCGACATCTCCTCGGCGGCCTTCTTCCTGGTGGGGGCGAGCATCGCGCCGGGGTCCGACGTGCTGCTCGAGCACGTGGGCATCAACCCCACCCGCATCGGGGTGATCAACATCCTGCGCGAGATGGGCGCCGATCTGGAAATCACCAATGAGCGCCGGGTCGGCGGCGAGCCGGTGGCCGACATCCGGGTGCGCAGCGCCGATCTCCGGGGGATCCGCATCCCCGAGGATCAGGTGCCCCTGGCCATCGACGAGTTCCCGGCCCTGTTCGTGGCCGCCGCCTGCGCCGAGGGCGAAACGGTGCTCACCGGGGCCCGCGAGCTGAGGGTCAAGGAGAGCGACCGCATCCAGGTGATGGCCGACGGCCTGCAGGTATTGGGCATCGACGCCCGGCCTACCGACGACGGCATGATCATCCAGGGGGGAACCCTGGGCAGTGGCACGGTCCAAAGCCATGGTGATCACCGCATCGCCATGAGTTTCGCCATGGCCGCCCTGCGCGCCAGCGGGCCCGTCGAGATCCTCGACTGCGCCAACGTCAACACTTCCTTCCCCGGCTTCGTCACCCTGGCCCGCCGGGCCGGCCTTGACATTGCCGAGGTGGCCGAATGAGCAAGCAGGCACCGGTGCTGGCCATCGACGGGCCCAGCGGCTCCGGCAAGGGCACCATCGCCGCCCTGGTGGCGGGCGAACTGGGCTGGCACCTGCTCGATTCCGGCGCCCTCTACCGGCTAGTCGGCCTCGGGGCCCTGAACCACGGCATCGCGCTGGACGATGCGGCGGGGCTGGCGGCCTATGCCCGCACCCTGGATGTGCGTTTCGAGCTGGATCCCGGCGCCACCGAGGCCCGGGTGCTGCTGGAAGGCGAGGAGGTCGGTGACCGGATCCGCACCGAGGACGTGGGCATGGCCGCCTCGAAGGTGGCCGCCATCCCCGCGGTCCGCGAGGCGCTGCTGCAGCGCCAGCGGGACTTCCGCCGCCCGCCGGGGCTGGTGGCCGACGGCCGGGACATGGGCACCGTGGTCTTCCCGGACGCCGAACTGAAGATATTCCTCACCGCCAGCGTTG
>JALVBM010000519.1 GCA_027010665.1 Chromatiales bacterium | reverse complement strand
TGGAGAAAATCCTGCAACGCAAACTGCGCATCCTGATTCCCGTACTGATCCTGGGGCTCGTTGCCGCAGGCGCCTGGCAATGGCGTCACCGCCAGACCGCCCCGGTCGACACCCTGATCCTGTCCGGAACCGTCGAGGCCCGGCAGATACGCCCGGCCTTCATGGTGCCGGGCCGGATCCGCATTCTGCACGTGGACGAGGGCATGGCTGTGAAGCAGGGCCAGTTGCTGGCCGAACTCGACGATCAGGACTACCGCCTCGCCCTGCTCCAGGCCGCGTCGCGTCGCGACGCGGCCGCCGCCGCCCTGGCCCGTCTGGAAGCCGGCAGCCGGCCCGAGGAGATCCGGGCCGCCGAGGCCGCGCTGGCGGAGGCCCAGGCGCGCCTGGCCTATACGGTCATGGAAGTGAAACGCCTGCAGAAACTGGTGCCCAAGGGCCTCGCCAGCCAGGATCTGCTGGATCGGGCGCGCATGGAACGGGAGGCCGCCCGCGCGGCCCGGGACCGGGCCAACCAGACCCTGCGCCTGCTGCAGATCGGCCCGCGCCAGGAGGACATCGCCCAGGCCCGCGCCGAACTGGGTGCCGCCACCTCGGCCCTGCGCGAGGCGCAACGCAAGCTCGATTACACCAAACTGCGCTCGCCGGTGGACGGCGTGGTGAGCGTGCGGCTGGCCGAGGCCGGCAACGTGATTGGCCTTGGCACGCCGGTGTTCGAGATCGATGCCCTGGCGCAACCGTGGATCCGCGCCTGGCTCAACGAGCCCGATCTGCCGCGGGTGAAGCTGGGCCAGCCGGTGACCATCCGGGCCGACGGGCTGGACAGCCCGCTCACCGGCACCCTTGCCTTCATTTCCCCGCGGGCCGAATTCACGCCCAAGACCGTCGAGACCCGCGCCCTGCGTGTGGATCTGGTCTATCGCATCAAGGTCAACGTGGACAACCCCGAAGGGCGGCTGAAGCTGGGCATGCCCGTCGATCTGATCCTTGCCACCCGTTGAGGGGCCGCCGATGGCCGAGCCGATCATCCGTTTGCACGAGGTGTCGTTCGCCTATGGCGATGAACTGGTTCTGCAGGGGGTGAGCCTTGCGGTGGCCCCCGGCGAGATCTACGGGCTGGTGGGCGCCGATGGCGCCGGCAAGAGCACCCTGCTGCGCATCGCCGTGGGCCAGCTCCGGCCCGATGCCGGCGAGGTCACGGTGCTGGGCCAGAGCTACGCCGATCCCACCCTCCGCGCCCGGGTGGCCTACATGCCCCAGGGATTCGGTCTCTATCCCGATCTCTCGGTGCAGGAGAATCTCGAGTTCTTTGCCGATCTGCACGGCCTGTCGAAGTCGGCAACGGCGGTCCGGATCCGCGATCTGCTGGCCCGCACCGGCATGCAGGCCTTCACCGACCGCCGGGCGGGAAAACTCTCCGGCGGCATGATGCAGAAACTGGCCCTGGCCTGCGCGTTGATGAGCGATCCCCGTGCCATGTTCCTCGACGAGCCCACCACCGGCGTGGATCCGGTGTCGCGCCGCGCCTTCTGGCAACTGCTCTCCGGCGTGCGGGCCGAAGGCGTGGCAATCCTCTATGCCACCGCCAACCTGGACGAGGCCGAACGCTGCGACCGGGTCGGGATGCTGCAGGATGGCGGCATCCGCCGCGAGGGCACACCCGTGGAACTGGCCCGGGTCGAAGGTCGGCACGAGATGGCGGTCAGCGGCCCGCGGGTACGCGAGGCGCTGCCGGCACTGCGAAATCTCCCGGGCGTGGAACTGGTCTTCCCGCGCGGGCGGACCGCCACCCTGTGGGTGACGGACGACACCGATGCGCGGACCCTGCGCGAGGCGCTGCGCGGCATCGATACGCAACTGGCGGTGCGCGAGGTCTATCCCAACCTGCAGGAGACCATCCTGCGCCAGTTGGCGCTCGAGGAGGCGGCCCGTGGCTGAGGCGGCGCGGGAGAGCGGGCAGGCGCCGGTCATCACGGCGACGGATCTGTTTCGCCGTTTCGGCGATTTCGTGGCGGTCGATCACATCCACGTCACGGTTGCCCCCGGCGAGGTCTTCGGCCTGCTCGGCGCCAACGGGGCCGGCAAGACCACCACCATTCGCATGCTCTGCGGCCTGCTGCCGCCGAGCGGCGGGGCCATCGAACTGGCCGGGGTGGACATGGTCCGCCATCCCCGCCGGGCCCGCGCCCGGCTGGGTTATGTGACCCAGCACTTCGCGCTCTATGGCGAACTCTCCGTGCGCGAGAACCTGGAGATGCAGGCCGGCCTGTATGGCCTGCCGCCTGGGCGCGCCCGCGAGCGCATCGGCTGGGCGCTGGCGCACCTTTCGCTGTCGCGCCTGGCCGGCGAGAAGGCCCGCTCCCTGCCGCTTGGCTACCGCCGCCGCCTGGATCTGGCCGCCGCCCTGCTGCACGAGCCGCGCATCCTGTTCCTCGACGAGCCCACCTCCGGCGTCGATCCGCTGGCCCGCCAGCAGTTCTGGGAGCTGATCTACGAACTGGCCGAGGCCGGCATTGCCATTCTCGTCACCACCCACTACATGGACGAGGCCACCTACTGCGACCGCCTGGCCCTGATGCACGCCGGGCGGATCATCGCCGAGGGCAGCCCCGACGATCTGCTGGCCCGGCCGTTGCCCACGCCGCTGCTGGAAGTGCGCGGCGAAGGCTGCGCGGCCTGCAGCCGCTGGCTGGCCGGCTGGCCCGAGGTGCTGGAGATCATTCCCCATGCCGGCTACCTGCGCCTGCGCCTGCAGCCGGGTACCGATCCGGCCGCCCTGGCCGCGCGGTTGCGCGAGGAGGCCGTCCGGCGTGGCCAGCGGGTGGATGCCGCCGAACCGGTGCCGCCGGATCTGGAAGACGTCTTCGTTACCCTGCTGGAAGAGGACAGCGCGTCATGAACTTCCAGCACGTGCGCGCGATGGCACGCAAGGAGTGGTGGCACCTGTTGCGGGATCCGCGCAGCCTCGCCCTGATGCTGCTCATGCCCACCATGCTGCTGTTTTTGTTCGGCTACGCCATCCGTCTCGACATCTCGGATGCCCCCATCGCCGTGCTCGACGAGTCGCACAGCGCCGCGAGCCGCACGCTGCAGGCCCGCTTCGACGCCAGCCACGCCTTCACCCTCCGCCACGGCTATGCCAGCCGGCGCGAACTGCGCGAGGCGCTCCAGCGGGGCGAGGTCTGGGGCGCGCTGGTGATCCCGCCGGACTATGCCCGCCGCCTGCAGCAGGGGCAGGCCCGGGTACAACTGCTGCTCGATGGCGTGGACGCCAATACCGCCCGCCTGGTGCAGAACTATGCCCTGCTGGTGCTCGACAATCTGGCCCGTGAAACCGGCCAGTCCCCGGCACTGGCCCTGCAGGATCGGGTCTACTACAACGAAACCCGCGAGAGCCGCCTGGCCATCGTGCCCGGCGTCATCGCCTTGGTGATGGCGGTGATCGGCGCGTTGATGACCTCGCTCACCATCGCCCGCGAGATGGAACTGGGCAACCTGGTCATGCTGCGCACCACGCCGCTCACCCACGGCGAATTCCTGATCGGCAAGCTGGCGCCCTATTTCGTGCTCGGCATGGTGGATCTGGCCGTGGCCACCGGGGCCGCCATATGGGTGTTCGACGTGCCCCTGCGCGGCAGCCTGGTCGGCCTGGTGGGCATCTCGGCCGTGTTCCTGCTGGTGGTCATGTTGCAGGGGGCGCTCATCTCCATCCTTGCCGGCAACCAGTTGCTGGCCAGCCAGGTGGCGCTGGTGCAGACCTTCCTGCCCGCCTTCCTGCTCTCGGGCTTCGTGTTCGCCATCGAGAACATGCCCGTGGTGCTGCAGTACGTCACCTACCTGGTGCCCGCCCGGTTCTACGTGAGCCTGTCCAAGGCCATCTTCCTCAAGGGGCTGGCACCGTGGATGCTGTGGAGCGTCACCGGGCCGCTGCTGCTGATGCTCGCCGTGCTCGCCGCCCTCACCTGGCGCCGGGCCCGCCGCCTGGGGCTGCTGCCATGATGCGCGTACCCGTTGGTCTGCGTCGCCTGCACGCCCTGCTGCGCAAGGAGTTCATGCTCCTGTTGCGCGATCCGCGCATGCGCTTCTTCGTCGTCATCCCGCCGATCATCCAGCTCGTCATCTTCGGCTTTGCCGCCACCTACGACGTGCGCTTTGCCGCCATCGGTCTCGTCGATCACGCCGATACGGTCCAGACCCGCGATCTGCGGGCGGCCATCACCGGCACGACCCATTACCGGCTGGAACGGTACACGGCCATGGCGGCGGCCGAACAGGCCATGGCGGTGGGCGAGATCCGCGGGATCGTCGTCTTTCCCCCGGACTTCGTCCGCCAGCCGCGGATCCAGATCGTGGTGGACGGTTCCGATTCCAACAGCGCCCAGGTGATCCTCGGCCAGCTCGCCCGCACCCTCCAGCAGGCTGCCGCCCGCGAACCGCCCCGCATCTCGCTCGCGTTTCGCAACTGGTTCAATCCCAATCTCGAGGATCGCTGGTACTTCGTGCCGGGGGTCATGGCCACCGTGGTGCTCATCGCCACCGTCAGCCTCACCGCCATGGGCGTGGTCCGCGAGCGGGAGCTGGGCACCCTCGAGCGGCTCATGGTCACGCCCCTGGGGCGGCTCGAATTCGTCGCCGGCAAGTTGTTGCCCGTGGCCGCCATCGGCCTGTTCGACGTGGCCCTGATCCTGGTCATCGCCATCTTCGGCTTCGACATCCCGTTCCGGGGCAGCTTCCTGGCCCTGTTCGTCGGCACCAGCCTCTACCTGCTCAGCGCGCTCGGCATCGGCCTGCTCATCTCCAGCTACGTGGGCACCCAGCAACAGGCCATGCTGCTGGTGTTCTTCGCCATCATGCCCTTGGTGATCCTTTCCGGTTTTGCCTTCCCCATCGCCAACATGCCCGAACCGGTGCAATGGGCCACCTGGCTCAATCCGCTGCGCTACTACCTGGTCATCGTCCGCGATGCCTTTCTCAAGGGCAGCGGACTGCTCGATTACGGCTTCGAGTTCCTGATGATGGGCGTTCTGGGACTCGTGAGCATGGGCCTGAGCATGCTGCGGGTGCGCTGAGGGCGGCGATCACAGCAGGTATTCGAGCCCGAGTCCTTCCACGATCCTGAAGATGATGCGCTGCTTGCGCGTTGTGCTGCCCTTGAAACTGTCGGTGGCCATGAGCCTGCGGCGCATTTCCAGCCATTCGGGCGATCCCCAGCGCAGCGCGGTCCGGCGCAGCCATTCATAGTGACCGACCAGTTCGTCGCGCAGGCCCTGGCCAAGGAAGAAGAAGCCCATTTCGTTGTTGTAGAGATTGGAACGGTAGTCGAAGTTGCTGGTGCCGATGAATCCCCCTTCGTCGCCGACGATGAACTTGGCGTGCAGCTTGCCGTAATGTCGATTTCCGCCCAGCAATACGTCGTCGGCCCTGCCGGTCTGGAAGACGCGAATCTGGGGATCGTTGATGCTGTGGATCCATTCGGGGCTCTCGACCACCGCCGGGTTGAATTCGCCTTCCTCCAGCCCCTTCTGCCAGGCCTTCATCAGATCCGGCGGCAACAGCACGCGCGGGACCATGGACATGTCGATGAGGGCCTGGGTCAGGAAATTGTCGCTGGTCAGAACCGAATTGGTGATCACCGCCAGACTGGCGTCGGGCAACCGGTGGGCCTGTTCGCGCACGACACGCGCGCCGTCGTAGACCACGTTGCCTTCCTCGTCGTAATAGAGATCGACGAAAAGGTAGGGCGAGACGATCATCAGCTTGCGATCATAATGTCCCGTCGCCAGGGATTCCCGGGTCAGCTTGTCGATGAGAAACAGGATCGAGTTGGGATTGCGTGCAATCAGCTCCTCGGTGCGGGTGGTCACGTTGTAGGCAGTGAGATTGCTGAGCTGGTGCGAGAGCCGCACCTCGGTACGATGGAATCCCTTCCGGCGATCGAGGTAATCCGGCATGGCGGCGAAGTAGGGGCGCAACAGCGGGAGGTGGCGAAAGAATGCCAGGCTTTCCCGCGCCTTGCGCAATTCCTCGGCATGGGTGTCCTGCACCAGCGTCTCGTCTTCGTCGTCCTTCAGTGGCCAGAGCCGACGATTGCCCTGGTGCAGGAACAACAGCGTATAGTAGCGTTCCGTGATGAAGCCGACCGTCTCTTCGGCCGGGGAGTCGGGATTGGAGCGCAGCAGGATTTCCAGATCCCGGAAGGTCGTCGGATCGGGTTGTCCCTCCCGGGTGATGCCGTAATAGTCGAGCGAGATGTTTCGCCCGCCGGTCATCACGGCAGCGTGTTCGGGGAAACTGCCATCGACGACCAGCAGCTTGTCGTGGGAGCGGCGGTTGAACTGCAGTTTCCACAGGGAGTTGAAGATCACCACCTGCACGCGCGCGCGTCGATTGGTGATCCGGCCTTCGGCGTTGCGGATCCAGCCGGCGCGATCGGCGCAGCTCTCCAGGGCGCGCAGTTCCGAGTGTGTCGGATGAAAGGAGCCGAGGGAGTCGACCATGATGCGCACATCCACGCCGCGTTGGACGGCCTCGCAGAGTGCGCCAATGACGGCATAACCCACCCGGTCCCGGGTGAAGATGTAGTACATCACGTCCACCGTGTGCCGGGCATGCTCGATCAGCCAGAGCTTGACCGCCAGGGAACGCTGGGCGTCTTCCAGGGCCGGGCCGAGCGTGCGGGCATAGGCGTCGTTGACCGGGATGTCCGCCTGCTCGCCATAGCGGACGGGATCGATCTCCAG
>JALVBM010000518.1 GCA_027010665.1 Chromatiales bacterium | reverse complement strand
CGATCATCGCCAGCCCGAACAGCAGCAGGCTGGCGAGCAGGTTCAGCGCGCCCACCGCCACCAGTCGCCCGGTCTGATTCTGGAAACCGGCGAACACGTGCGCCACTTCCAGCGGCCGGCCCTGATCCTGATCCCGGCAGCCCAGGATCAGGCCGCCGACGAACACCGGCCCCAGCAGGCTCGAGACCAGTGACAGGAAGGGCGCCATGCCGAGGATCATCATGATGGTGAAGAAGATGATCACATTCAGGATCCACATCCAGGGATCCCGCCGGAAGAATTCGAACCCCTCGGCAATCCAGCGTGTTCCGTGACCGGCCGGGCAGGTGCGCGGCGGATGCAGCTCACCCGGTGGGTTTGTCGACGCCGGATCCTCGACGGTCGCCGCCGGTGGCCGGTAGGGATTGTTCTCGCTCATGCCGGTGTCTCCATCCTTTGTGACGTAAGCCGCCTGTCTCCGAGTCTAACCGAGATGCCGGGCAGAGGAAACGCGCGCCGGCGCCGGATCTGCTATCCTTCCGGCCCCCGTTCGCCGTCCGTCGTACCATGCCCGAAGGCCCCGAAATCCACCGCGCCGCCGCCAGCCTGCATGCGGCGCTGGCCGGACGCATCGCAACCCGGGTCGCGTTCGCCCACGCACACCTACAGGCCTGGTCGACCCGGCTCGCGGGCGCGCGCGTCGAATCGGTCACCGCCCGCGGCAAGGCCATGCTCACCCGCTTCGACAACGGACTGACCATCTACAGCCACAACCAGCTCTACGGCCGCTGGGAGGTGAGCGAAAACGGCGAGCGCCCCGACAGCCGCCGCAGCCTGCGCCTGGCCATCCACACCGACGGCCCGGCCGCCTTCCTGTTCAGCGCCTCCGACATCGCCGTGCTGGATGCCCGCGAACTTTCGCAACATCCGTATCTGGCCCGGCTCGGCCCCGATCTGCTGGACGCGCGCGTGGACGAGGCCACCGTGCTGGCTCGTCTGCGCGAGCCGCGTCATGCCCGGCGCGGGCTGGTGGCCCTGCTGCAGGATCAGCGCTTTCTGGCCGGCATCGGCAACTACCTGGCCGCGGAGATTCTGCACCACTGCCGTATCCATCCCGCCGCCCGCCTGCGGGATCTCGACGAGGCCGCCATCCAGCGCCTGGCCGATGCCTGCCTGGCCCTGCCGCGCCAGTCATTCGCCACCGGAGGCATCACCAACACCCTGTCCCGCGCCGCGGCCCTGCAGCACAGGGGCGCGGACTTCGAACAGGCCCGCTTCCTCGTCTATCGGCGCGCCGGCCTGCCCTGCTACCGCTGCGGCACCGCCATCGAGAAAACCCGCTTCGTCGGCAAGACCACCTACTGGTGCCCCGCCTGCCAGGCGGCCGGCGACTGATACAATCGCGTCATGCTGCGTCTGGATCATCTTGCCCTGCGCCGGGGCCCGCGCCTGCTGTTCGAGGAAGCCGGCTTCACGCTGCATCGCGGGCAGAAGGTGGGCCTCACCGGCGCCAACGGCTGCGGCAAGTCGAGCCTGTTCGCCCTCCTGCGCGGCGAGCTGTCGCCCGATGCCGGCGAACTGCATCTGCCGGAAGACTGGGTGCTCGCGCACGTGGCCCAGGAAA
>JALVBM010000517.1 GCA_027010665.1 Chromatiales bacterium | reverse complement strand
GCCTTGATCATGGCCGGCGTGAATTCCTTGGAGGACAGCCCATAGCGGCCGCCGATGACCTGCGGCAGTTCCGCGAACCGGCGTTCACCACGGACGTGATGGCCGGCGATGGCGGTGAGCACGTCCTTGTAGAGCGGCTCGCCATCGGCGCCCGGCTCCTTGGTGCGATCCAGTACCGCGATGCGCCGGACCGAGGCCGGCAGGGCCTCGAGCAGGGCCTCTGAGGCGAAAGGCCGGAACAGGCGCACCTTGACCAGGCCGACCTTCTCGCCCTGGCGGACCAGGTAATCCACCGTCTCCTGCGCTGCCTCGGCGCCGGACCCCATGAGAATCAGGACCCGCTCCGCCTCGGGGTGGCCGAAATAGTCGAACAGGTGATAGTGGCGTCCGGTGAGGCCGGCGAAGCGATCCATGGCGCCCTGAACGATGGCCGGCATGCGCGCGTACCAGGGATTGACCGTCTCCCGCGCCTGGAAATAGACGTCCGGGTTCTGGGAACTGCCGCGCAGCACCGGATGATCGGGCGACAGGGCGCGGGCGCGATGGGCATGGATCCAGCTCTCGTCGATCATGGCTTGCATCACGTCGTCGTCGAAGGCCGTGATCTTGGCCACCTCATGGGAGGTGCGGAAACCGTCGAAGACATGCAGCAGGGGGATGCGGCCTTCAAGGCTGGCCGCCTGGGCGATGAGGGCGAAGTCCAGCACCTCCTGCGGACAGTTGGCGAACAGCATGCCGAAACCGGTGCTGCGGGCGGCCATCACGTCCGAATGATCGCCGAAGATGGACAGGGCCTGGCAGGCCAGCGAGCGGGCGGCGATGTGGAAGACCGTCGGCGTCAGTTCCCCGGCGATCTTGAACATGTTGGGCAGCATCAGCAGCAGTCCCTGGGAGGCGGTGAAGGTGGTGGTGAGGCTGCCGGCCTGCAGGGCGCCGTGGATTGCGCCCGCCGCACCGCCCTCGCTCTGCATCTCGATGACCTGGGGCACGGCGCCCCACAGGTTGGTCTGGCCGCGGGAGGACCATTCGTCTGCCCACTCGCCCATGGGCGAGGCGGGGGTGATGGGGTAGATGGCGATCACCTCGTTGAGGCGGTGCGCCACCATCGCGGCGGCCTGGTTGCCGTCGATGGTCAGGGTGCGGGTTGCGGCCATGGTGAACCCTTGTCGGCACCGGCGCGACGGGCGCCGGCTCTGGATTCAGGTTAGGCAAAGGGGCGGGCGCCGTCCAGTACAAAGCCTGATCGGCGTCAAGCGCAACGGCGCTCAGTACCAGATGGAGAGAAAGGCCCGGATCACGCCGGCATCGAAGTTGTAGAGGGGTTCCTGCCCGACCGGTCCACCGGCGGGAATGTTGCGGAAGTCCTCGTAATCGAAGTTGAACATGTCGTAGAAGAGATTGGCGCTGCCGGTGTCGATGAAGCCCCAGCCGTTCTTGAGGAATTCGTAGGTGACGCCGAAGCCGAGATTGCGGCTGCTGAAGGTGGCCAGCTCCTTGTCGCGGGCGAGAAAGTTCTGGGCATCCTGGTAGGGAAACAGATCGCTGTAGAAGTCGGCCTTGGTCTGGCTGTACAGGCGATAGCCGATCTCGAAGGTCCAGCGATCGCGCCAGGTCTGCACATAGCCCACTTCCCAGGTATTGGCACGGATCCCCCAGGTATCGGAGAACAGGCGGTAACCCGCGCTGAGGGCGCCGCGCCAGGGGAGGTAGTAACGCAGGCGCAGGGCGCCGGCATTGCTGGTGCGGGTATTGGGATAGACCTCCGACTGGTAACTGAAACCGGTCGGGCTGGCCGGATCGCGATAGCGCACCGAGCGGTAGGGGTTGTTGAGGAAGCCCTCGTCGGACATGGTATCGAAGGTGAAGCCGAGGATGCTGTTCTTGGTCAGGATCTGCGAGACGGTCACCCGGTATGCCTGCAGCTTCGCGTTGCCGACGATCTGGGTCGTGTTGCCGACGTTGCGCCCGACGGTGTTGTCGCTGTAGCTGTATCCCAGGGAGACGGTGGTCAGATCCCCGAACAGATCCTGGCTGATGGCAAACCCGTAGGTGTCGGAGAGGTAGTCGCTCTCGTTGCTGTTGGTGAAGGACAGGCTCATGGTGGACTTGCCATGCAGGTAGTCGATTCCGACAGACTGTTCGATACGTTGCTCGGTGTAAGGGCTGGCGTAGGAGAGCACGTCCACCGAGGCGCTGGTGACGTTGTCCACGTAGTAGTTGTAGTACGCCGAGACGCTGGTGCCGATGGACTTGCGCACCAGAATCGAGGGGCCGTTGACCTGCACACCCCCGCCATCATAGGCGTGGTACAGGGCATCGGCCCGGTCCGCCGGCAGAATGGCGGCCAGGGCGCTCTGGCTCGCGAACCAGAGAAACAGCAGCAGAAGCCAGCGGCTAGTTGCAGCCACAACCGCCTCCGGAAGCCACGCCGGCTCCGCGGGCGCCCTCACGGGCTTCGTGCACGTGATTGAGATAGCTGTCGGCGACCGGATCCCGGCTGAAGCTCATGATGGGATCGGCCAGGTGCGCCCGTTCGTAGGGCTTCACCCAGGGTTCGACGCTGCAGCCGGCTGCCAGCAGCAGCAATGCGGCGAGGATGGCGGTACGCATGGCGTTCACTCCCGGATCAGTTTCTTGACCCATTTCTTGTAGACGCTTTCTTCACCGGGCTTGTAGCCCTTGTGCAGATAACGCATGTTGCCGTCCCGGTCGATGATCACGGTGGTGGGCATGGCCGCGACCTGGTACAGCTTGCTGGCCGTGTTCTGCGTGTCGAAAAGAATCGGGAAGCTGACCCGGACTTCCTTGAGCATGCGCTTGGCCTGGGCCGAATCCTCCTCCACGTTGACCCCGAGCACGGTGAACCCCAGCTTGCTGTAGCGCTTGTGCAGCTTGTCCAGGGCCGGCATCTCCTGGCGGCAGGGGCCGCACCAGGAGGCCCAGAAGTTGAGCAGCACCACCTGGCCACGGAACTCGCTGAGCTTGAGGTTCTTGCCGGTGTTGCTGCGCAGGGTGAAGTCGGGCGCGGGGCCGGAAACCTCGCCGGCCTGGGCCAGGCCGAGCAGGCCCAACAGCAGGACGGAGAGCAGCAGTCGCAGGGATGAAGGCATACGGCGGGTCATGTGAGTCACTCCTGTGTTCAGAAGAAGAAGCCAAGGCCGACGGTCAGTTCCAGGTTCTGGGTGGTCTTGTCCTGGCCCAGCACGTCGGCATCCATGTTGAAGATGTGATCCCGGAAGTCGATGCGCAGGGCAAAGCTGTCCGTGAACAGCAGGCGATAGCCGAGACCGATGTTGAAGGTAAAGCGATCGGCGCCGGCGAACTGGGTGCTGCCCACGCCACCGATCAGATAGAGGTCCGAGTTGTAGGTGGTATGCCGCGTGGGAAAGACTTCCCCTGGCAGCAGGTTGAAGCCCACGGCGGCGTTGTAGTAGATGAGTTCGCGTTCCTCGTCGCTGAGCGTGTTCGCGCCGGTGATGGCCTCGTAACTGGTCTTGCCGGCGGTGGCCATGCCCAGGCTGCCTTCCACGAACAGCCACTCGGCCACGTGATAGCCCAGGCGGGCTCCATACACCGGGCTGCTGCCGAAATCCTCGATGCCCAGCATGCCGGCGAACACCGTCACCTCGAAATTCTCGGTGTCGATACGCGCCTCGTGAAATTCCCGGCGCTTGACCTCCGGCTCGATGATCGGCGACAGGGCCTTTTCCTCGGGCGGCTCGGCCGCCCAGGCAGGCAGGGCACTGCCCAATGCGAGGGCCATCAGAAGAAGACTGCGAAACCGGCTTGCCATCCGTTGAGTTCCTCGTTGTCGTCCCGGTCATTGGTGGCCGAGAAAATCGTGTAATAGTCGTATTCGATGCGGAAGATGAAACGCCGCGTGAGCCAGGTGCGCAGTCCCAGGGCCACGTAGCTCATTTGATTGGTGGTTCGTTCTGGATAGATGATGGTGGCCTTGGGATTGATCTGGATGTAACCGGTGCCCAGGCTGAAGAAGGGCGAATAGCGCCATTCCGGGAACGGCTGGGCCACCAGCCGGCCGGTCAGCGAATAGGTGCTGGAGATGTTGCCGAAGGACTGGGCCAGGCCCAGCTCGGCCGACAGGTTGCGGCTGAAGGCGTATCCCCCGTAGAGGCCGAGCATGGCGGCGCCGCCGAAATCGCCGCCGGTGGCGCCCAGCTCCCACTTGCGTTCGCTGAAGGCTTCCAGGGTGACCGTGGCCAGCTTGATCTTTTCGCCGGCCAGGGTCAGCGTGCGTTCCAGCTGATCCCGATGCACCCAGCCTTCCTTGCCGCGTCGGGTGCGAACCTGAAACCAGTCTGTCTTCCGACGCAGGATGGCGATTTCCTCGCCCCGCTCGGCCACGTAGAAGACGGGATAGCCACTGCCGGGGCCGGTGTGGATCTCGATGTAGGGATCGGCGATACGCACGAATTCCCCGGCCGGTTCCTCGGCCCGGGCCATCGTCGTGATCCACAAGGCCAGGATCAGCAGCCAGAGAACTTGGATTCGCATGATGTACTTGCCGCGGTACGCTGGATTCCCCGGCAAAACGACCTTTCATCGCTGTGGTTGTGGTTCCCGCCCGGGAAATCGCCTGCCCGGACACCCCGATTCCCGGCGATTATACCGGGAATGGGGATCCATGACGTGCGTCAGGCCGCGATTTCGTGCCCGCCTGCATTCTAGTTGGTGGGCACGCCGGGGTCGAAGGGATTGTTGTAGTACTGGGCGCCGATGTCCAGCCATTCGGCAATGAGGCGCAGTTCGGCGTCGGTGAGCAGGCCAACGTGGTTGACCGTGTTGGGATCGGCACCGAGACTGCGACCGGCATCGAGCTCCATCCCGGTCATTTTTTCCATGAAATAGCTGGCGCGGGCGCCATTGACCGACATGGAGGGCGGCACCGGCACGTTGACGAGGATCGGGTTGTTGTTCTCGTCCACCTGCCCCGAGTCCTCAAGGGTGTAAACAAGATTGCCGTTCATGTCCAGCTCCATTTCAAGATCCCCGAACAGCAGTTCGCGGTAGGGGTGTACCTGGTCCGGATTGGGCATGAACTGGGGTGGGTAGTCGGCCGGGTTGACGTCGGTCAGGTTGAGCTGGCCGGCCGGCACCTGGATCTGGTTGGCCGCATTGCGGGCATTGTGGCAGAGCGTACAGGTGGCGTCGTTGCCATTCGAATCGGTCCGCGGTGCCGACCAGATGGGATCGATGTGCTGTTCGTAGTTGATGATGATCCGGCAGAAATGGCGCTGATCGGGCAGGATGCCGATGCCGGTACGGCAGGAATTGCTGACGGGAGGCGTCAGCGACAGGGTTACCAGATCGTCATAGGTATAGGTGATGTCGGGATTGGGCGTGTTTCCGGCCCGGACCCAGAAGTCCGAGTACACCACGTCGAAGTTGGGCTCGAACATGCTGGCCACCGGATCCATGCCACAGGTCAGTGTGCTGCCCGGCCCGCAGCGCCCGTAACGGGCCTGGGCCATGGTCTCGCCCGGCAGGAAGAAGATGAAGGCGTTGGTGTTGAGCGACGCGGCACTCCAGTTGCCGGGATTGATGCTGGACGGTCCGGCGCCCTTGCGGCCATGGGGCAGGGGCGGGGTGCCATCGGTGGGATGCTGGTGACAGCCGTTGCATTCCAGGGTCTCGCCCGGCGGGATCTGCAGCCAGTTGCGATGCCGTGCGCCGATGCGGCGGCCGCCGGCATCGAGGATTTCGATGGTGAACGGCACGTTGGCCGGGACCTTGGTCAGGACCGAACCGTCCGGCTCGACCAGGGCGTAACCCAGGATTTCCCGCATGCCGAGATTGCGACGGGGACCGAATGCGGTGCCCGCCGGATCGGGCAGGGCAGGATTGTCATTGGGATCGGGCAGGCCCACGGCCTTGATCAGGCGCAGGAAGCGTGCCGGCCGGTTGTCGGCCGGTGTGTTGCCATTGGCCATGGTGGCCAAATCCGGGATGCCGCTGCCGTAGTCGAAGAACACCCCGTCCATGTCATACACGCTGCGGATGTGCAGCATGCCCCAGTTCTCGCTCGCCAGGGCGGCATCCGGCGTCTGTCCCGGATCGACGGTCGGGCGGTTACGGGGCTGGACGGCCACCACGTCGGTGAACATCATCCCCGGTTCGGGGGGGATGACGAACTTTTCCGTGCGGGCAGACAGATCGTACATCCAGATGCCGTAGGCCGGGGGCAGTTCGACAGCGTTGGGATCGTTGACATTGCTGCTGGTACAGGCCTGGACTTCGTTGTTGACCATGACCTGGCAGAAACCCTTGCTCACCAGCATGCGCGACGTTCCGTCCCAGAGGGGATAGACCGAATGGTAACGGCCGCCGATGGAGGGGCTGCCGTCGGTGGTGATGATGCCGGTGCTCAGGGGCTGTTGGCCACCTGTGGCCTGGGCGCCGCTGACGGTGCGGTTGACGTCCACGTGATTGTTGATGTCGATGCGCCAGATGTCGCCACCGCCAAAGGTGCCGGTGTCGGGCCGGGCAATGACCACCACGCTGCCATCGGGCATCTCCCGCGGCCGCGTGAACTGGATGCGGGCGCCGCCGGTGCCGGTATCGTGGCTGTGCCCGCCATAGACGATCTGGATGTCGCCTCCGCTGGGGCTCACCTTGTAGAGACTGAAGCCCACGTTGTTGCCGCTGGCATTGTCCCAGCGGGCATAGAGGATTTCGCCGGTGCTGAGGACCAGCGGATCGATGTCGTGGCTCTGGTTGAAGGTGATTTGCTGGATGTT